>NZ_JAXCHX010000009.1:0-116442 GCF_035984855.1 Arthrobacter sp. MP_M4 | reverse complement strand
GAGACTCGGCTACCTCAGCCCCGACGAATACCTCGCTCACAACCTCGCCGGCGCGTAACGTTTAATTAGGAGTCCAACATTTAGGGACCAGTCCACTGTTGCGTCAGTACTTCCCGAAAGGCACGGATCTGTCCGCCTACGGACCCGAAGACCTCGAACACGTCGCCCAGGAACTCAACGCCCGCCCACGCAAAACGCTCGGCTGGGATACCCCGGCCGAGCGCCTGCGTGATCTACTGATAACTACTTAGCCACCAGCGGCGTTGCAACGACCCCTAGAATCCGCCCTGACGATCCGGGCCTTTCCTTTTCTTATCCGTCCTTGAGCCGCTGGTAGGTCTCAAGTGCCCTGGCGCGGGATTCCGGCAGCCCGACTACCGGCTCAGGGTAATCGGTGGACAAGAGGCCGGCTTTCCACGGTTCGTGGATTGTCTTGTCGTCCAGCCCGGACAGCTCGGGCAGGTATTCGCGCAGGTAGCGGGCGCCGCCGTCGAACTTTTTGCTTTGGGTGACCGGGTTGAAGATCCGGAAGTACGGCGACGCGTCGGCTCCGGATCCGGCCACCCACTGCCAGTTCGCAGGGTTGCTTGCGGCGTCGGCGTCCACGAGGGTGTCCCAGAACCAGGCCTCGCCAAGCCGCCAGTCGGCCAACAGGTTCTTGACCAAGAAACTTGCAGCCGCCATCCGGACCCGGTTGTGCATCCAGCCCGTTTGCCAGAGCTGGCGCATTCCGGCGTCGACCAGCGGATATCCGGTCCTGCCCTGCTGCCAGGCGGCCAGTTCAGCGTCGGACGGCGTCTGCCAGGCGAAGCGGTCAAATTCGGGCCGGTAATTCCGGGTCGCCAGGTGCGGGTTCTCGTACAGCAGTTGCCAGCAGAACTCGCGCCAGCCCAGTTCGGCGCGGAAGATTCCGACGTCGGCCGGCGCCGCGGGCCCGAAGCGTTCCCGCAGCGCGTGCCAGACCCGGAACGGGCTGATTTCGCCGAACCGTAGATGGGCGGAGAGCCGGCTGGTGCCCTCGACCCCGGGGACATTCCGGCCGGTGCCATACTCCTCCACGGGACCGTCGAGGAAGTCCTCAAGCCGCTGCCGGGCACCGGCTTCACCGGGCTGCCACGTAGCGGCGAGGCCGGCGCTCCAGTCCGGACTGTGCGGGAGCAGACCCCAGCGCTCGAGCGGGTCGCTGGCCGGATGGTTTCCTGCCTCGTCCACGGCCGGTGCAGGCAGGCGCTCCGGGGCGTCCAGGGGGAGGCGTGGCTCCGGAGCCTCCAGGCAGGCCCGCCAGAAGGGCGTGAAGACCTTGTACGGGCCGCCGGCGCCGGTCCGGACCGTCCACGGCTCAAACATCAGGTTCGCCTGGAAGCTGGCAGCGTTGAGGCCTTCCTCGGCGGCCCACGCCTTGACGCCGGCGTCCACCTCGCGTTCCGGGTGCCCGTAGCGGCGGTTCCAGAGCAGCGTCGATGCACCGGTTTCCCGGGCAAGGGCCGGGATGATGCCCGCGGCTGCGCCGCGGCGCAGCACGAGACGGGAGCCTGTGGCCTCAAGCCCGGCCGACAGTGCGTCCAGGGAACGGTGCAGCCACCATTTCGTGGCACCGCCCAAGGGCCTGATGCCGGGGGAGGACTCGTCCAGGACATACACCACGGTCAGCGGTTGACCCAGGGAGGCGGCCTCGGTCAGGGCCGGGTTATCGTCCAGTCTCAGGTCGTCGCGGAGCCAGACAAGGGTCGAAGAAGGAGTTCCCGAAGACATGGATCAACGGTACACGGGAGCCGGGCAGGCTCCCGGCAGCACCGCTGTTTGGCGCGACGAAGGCCGGGCCTGCCGACTGTCGGAAGACGGTCGGCAGGCCCGGCCTGGGCGGAACGGGTCACGCTCGCGGCGGACACCCGCAGGAGCGGTTACAGCTTGTCGAAGTCCGCTTCGTCGACCGTGGAGCCGGCGGGCCGGCCCTCACCGGCGCCAATGGCGGCGGGGGCGCCGCCGGACTTCAGCGCGGCAAGCCGGGCCTCGATCTCGGTCTGTTCGCCAAGGTCCTCCAGTGAGTTGAACTGGGCGTCAAGGCTTGAGGCTGAAAGTTCCTGCTGGCCGCGGACCTTGGCCTCCTCGCGGCGGATCTTTTCCTCGAAGCGGCCCACCTCGGACGTCGGGTCCATGAAGTCGATGCTCTTCAGGGCGTCGTGCACCTGGCTCTGCGCCGCAGCGGTCTTGGAGCGGGCCACCAGCTCGTTGCGCTTGCTGGTGAGCTCGTTGAGCTTTCCCTTCATCTGGTCCAGGCCATGCTTGAGCTTGTCCACGACCTCGGTCTGGGAGGCGATGCTCGGCTCAGCGGACTTGGCCTCGTTCTCCGCGGACATCTGGCGCTGGAGCGCCACCTTGGCCAGGTTGTCGAACTTCTCAGCGTCGGTGGAGTCGCCTTTGGAGCGGTATTCATCGGCTTTGCGGGACGCAGCCAGGGCCTTCTTGCCCCAGTCCTGGGCGTTCTTGATGTCCTCGTTGTAGTCATCCTGCAGCATCCGCAGATTGCCGATGGTCTGCGCGACGGCGGACTCGGCCTCGGCGATGTTGTTGGTATAGTCCCGGACCATCTGGTCCAGCATCTTCTGCGGGTCCTCTGCCTGATCCAGCAGGGAATTGATGTTGGCCTTCGCCAGCTGCGCCATGCGGCCGAAAATGGACTGCTTCATGGTGTTACCTTTCGTCCTGCTCAGTGGTTTCCACTGAATTTCGGTGAACAGTGAAATGTACCGCTTTTATCCGCCGGCCGGGAGAGTATCCCACGGCGCCTAGTCTGTAGGGCCCTCGCCGTCGGGCCCGGTAGGTGGCCGGACTCCCGGTTAGAAGTCGCCGCCGCCGCCGCCGTCCCCGCCCCAGCCGCCGCCGCCGTCCCCTCCGCCGCCGAAGCCGCCGCCGGAGTCTCCGCCGCCGCCCCAGCCGCCTCCACCACCGCCGTTGAGGATGGAATTGATCAGGATGCCGCCAAGGATGGCACCGCCAAGGCCCCCGCCGCCGCCGCCGCCGAACATTCCCCCGCGGCCGTAGCCCTGGTTGGCATAGCCGCCGAAGTGATCGACATCGGACTGCGCCAGCTGGGCTGCCTGGGCCGCAAGGGTGTGGGCCTGCTGCGCGTACTGCAGGGCAGTGACAGGATCGTTGCGGGAAATGGACAATGCGTAGTCCAGGTTCCGCTGGGATTCCGCCAGCCGGGTCCTGGCCTCGGTCCCCACGCCGCCGCGGCGGGCGGTGATGTAGTCCGAGGTGGCACTGATCTGCGCCTGTGCCGACATGATGGTCTGCTGCAGGGAGGCCTGCGCGCGGCGCGCCTGCTCCTGCTGGTCACGGATCCCGGACAGGGCCTCGTCCAATGACTGGTGCGCCGTCCCGACCCGCTCCAGGGTGGCGATCGGGTCAATTTTTCCTGCCTGGATTTCGGCTTTGACCCGCGCCAGTGCGGCCTCCACCGAGGCAACCGGTCCGGCGAGTTCCGGGTGCGCCCCGGACTGGATAATCGCTCGGGCCTGTGCCAGGTCCTGAGAGGTGTCGACGACGGCGGACTCCAGTCCGTTTCGCGCCTCGTCCAGGTTTCCGGCCACCTTGGTGATGGCACCGATCAGCACGTTGGTCTGGTGCAGGCTCTCTTCCGCGGCCCGCACGGCGACGGCGGCCAGGCTTGCCTCGCCGGCGCTGAGCTTGTCCTGGGCCGCGTCCGAGGCGTTTTGCACAAAGTCAAGACGCTCCTTGGCCTGGTTGATGTTGTCGCCTACTTGCACGAGGGCGCTCTCGGCGTACTTGGCGCGCAACTCCGAGAGCGACTGCTCGGCGCTGGCGATCCTGGCTTGCGCCTCGGCAGCTCCGGCGCGGACCGCAGCCAGCGCCTGCGGGGCGTTCTTTTCCAGCTCGCGGAGCGAATCGAAGTCCGCTTTCTGCTCTCGGAGGGAGGTAAGGGCCGCCTCGGAACGGCGGATGATCTCACCAAGCCAGGAGCGTTGCTGCTCCTCGGTATCCGGGATGTGGTCATCGAGCTGTTGCTGCAGCTTGAAGGATTCCGACATGTGGCCTTTGGCGTCCTGCAGGGCCTTCGTGAAGTTCCCGACGGCAGTATCGCCGTACTGCGCCTGCGCGAAGCCGAGCTCCTGCTCACTGGACTTGATGGCGTCGTCAGCCTCGATCAGCAATGAGCCGCTCTTGCGGCGCAGTTCCTCGACGGTGAGGCCCGCGAGCGGATCCAGCTCAGCGCCCTGCGGACCATGTTCTGTGCCGATCCCCGCGGCTGCCTTCTTCCTGCGGTTCCGCAGGAACAGGTAAGCGCCCGCCCCGCCGGCCGCGACGACTCCGACGCCAACGAGGACGGCGTTGCCGGCGCCGCCCTCTGACGGCACGGTACCCTTGCCTCCGCCGGCGGCGTCACCGATGGCTGCCGCGCTGTCGATGGCGGCCTTCGCATAGTCCCCATTGCGGAGGTTCGGATCAATGGCGCTGGAGACGATCGTGTCGCGCTGGGCGTTGGTGATCTTGCTGTTGGATGGCTTGCTCAGCTGGTACTGCCGGGTGTCCGTGGCCACCGTCAGCAGCATGGCATTCGCGCCCAGGCTTGCTTTTTCCGCAACAGCATTGGCCCAGGCAACGCGGTCGGTGGGGTTCTCGAATTTCTTGACGTACACGACGTGGTAGGTCATGGCGTGGTCGGAGCCGAGCTGCTTAATGGCCTGTTCCACCTCACCGCGCTGGCCGCCCAGCACTCCGGCGGAATCGACAACTTTCGTGACGGGGTCGAGAGCCACCGGATCTTCGGCGAGGGCCGGAGCGGCGGGAAGCGCCAGAAGTCCGGCGACGCCCAGAACGGCGAGGAGACGTTTATACGTAGACCGCATGTGCAACCCTTCAGCACTTCTGCGACCAGTTCAGGCCGAACCAGTCGTCACAGAATGCGCCAGCGCCCCCACGCAGATGTAAAGCCGCAGGTCGCTGTGGCAATTCCATTTGATTCTATGGTGCACCAAATACACCGTCTACCGGCGGGAATATGCCACCAGCGAAAAGCGCTGAGACGGTTGCGGTGGCGCCAGCAAGGTGGTGCTAAACGTCCAGCAACCTCCCAGCAAACGTGCGCTCTAGTATCAGTGTGATCGTCCATAGTTAATGCAGACGAGGATGAAAGGAAGTCTTATGACTGAGAACCCAGCGCAGGGCACGTCACCAGAGAACCGGGACCCGGCCACACCGAACGAGGGTGCTCCGGCGCACCCGCAGGCTGTGCCCTCGCCGGACTCAGCGCACGAGAACCCGACACTCCGGCTGGACCGGCCCGAGAATTCCCCGCAGCCGGTGTATCCGCAGCACCAGCCGTCCTACGGCCGCCCGCCGGAGACCCAGCAGTTTGGCGCTCCGCAGGCCCACCCCCAGCACAGCCAGGGCGCATACGGACAGCAGCACCAAGGCAGCTACGGCGGCAACCAGCCCGGTTCCCCCTATGCGTCCAATCCCGCGCACGCTCCCAAGCGCAAAGCCGCCTTCGGCGTTCCCACCCTTGTGGCCAGCATCCTGGCCGCCGGGCTCGTCGGCGGCGGCGTGGTCGCCGGGACCTCCGAGCTGCTGGGCGACCGGTCGCCTACATCGGTGGGAACCAGCAGCAACAGCCAGGCAGGCCCTGTCATTGTCAATAACAGGGACGACGTGAACGCGATCACCGCGGCCGCCATGAAAGCCACCCCAAGCGTCGTCACCATCAAGGCCACGAGCGGCAGTGAGGGCGGCACCGGCTCCGGCATCATCCTGGACACTGACGGCAACGTGCTCACGAACACCCACGTGGTGACCCTCGACGGCACGGCGGCCAACGCCGCCATTGAGGTCCGGTTGAGTGACGGGAAGGTCTACAACGCGAAGATCGTGGGCACGGATCCGCTGTCCGATCTTGCCGTCGTCAAAATTCAGGGCGCCACGGGTCTGGTTCCGGCCGTTCTGGGCGACTCGGGCAAGCTGAACGTCGGCGACACTGCTGTCGCCATCGGTTCTCCCCTCGGCCTCACCGGGACGGTGACCGACGGTATCGTCTCGACGCTCAACCGCACCATCAGTGTGGCCTCCTCGGCCGCACCGAAGGACGGGGCGGACAACTCCCAGGGCGACGGGCAGGGCTTCCAGTTTGCTCCGCCGGACGGCGGGCAGGGTCAAAGCACCACCAACCAGGGAAGCATTTCGATCAACGTGATCCAGACCGACGCCGCCATCAACCCGGGCAACTCCGGTGGTGCCCTGGTCAACACCAAGGGCGAGATCATCGGCGTCAACGTGGCGATTGCTTCGGCCGGCGGTGACTCCGCGAGCAGCGGAAACATCGGTGTCGGGTTCAGCATCCCGATCAACCACGCCAAGCGCGTGGCGCAGGAGATCATCAACACCGGCAAGGCGACGCACGGGCAGTTCGGCGTCAGCGTCAAGCAAAAGTCGGCAAACGCTTCGGCTTCCGGCTTCTCCGTCGGTGCAGAAGTGGCCACAGTAGAGGCCGGCTCTGCCGCCGACAAAGCGGGCATCAAGGTCGGCGACGTCGTAACGAAGTTCCAGGACCTCACCATCAGCGATCCGAACCAGCTGACGGCTGCAGTCCGCGAACAGGCCGCCGGTGCTGCGGTGAAGGTGACAGTGCTCCGCGGAGGCAAGGAACAACAGCTCGACGTCAACCTCGGCACGGCCGCAGATCAGTAAAAGCAGAGCAGCAGAAACAGATCAGTAGATAAAGCTGCAGGAGCAGCAAAAGAAAGCCGGGAGAGTCCCTCGGGCCGGGCAGCGCCACCAGGTGCCGCCCGGCCCTTGCCGCGCTGGGCAACCTGCCCGCGCGTGCGCTCCCCGATATGGTTAGCTAGGAGCATCCCGGCACGCCGGGCGCTTCGCGGCCACGACCCCACCCGGCTGGCTGTCCACCCGCATGGAAGGCTGCTGTAAACACAGTGGAAGAGACATTGAAGATCATTGTGCTGGTCAAACACGTCCCGGACGCCCAGTTCGACCGGCACCTCACCGGCGAGGCCAACACAACGGACCGCACCGAGAGCATCCTGTCCGAACTCGACGAATACGCCCTTGAGGCCGCCCTGCAGCTGATCGAGGCCCGCGGCGGGGAAGCGGCCGGCCACAAGGTCATCGCCCTGAGCATGGGCCCGGCCGGTGCGGTCAACGCCGTGAAGAAGTCCCTGCAGATCGGCGCCACCGAGGGCGTCCACCTCATGGACCAGGCGCTCGCCGGCTCCGACGCCGCCGCCACCTCACTGGCGCTGGCCGCAGCCGTCCGCCACCTCGGCGCGGACACACCGGTGGACCTTGTCCTCACCGGCATGGCCTCCACCGACGGCGAGACCTCGCTGGTGCCGGCCCAGCTGGCGGAACGGTTGGACCTGCCGCAGGTCACCTTCGCCTCGTCTTTGGAACTCGATGGCACCCGGCTCACCGCCCGGCGCGACGGCGATGCCCACGCCGAGACCGTCGAAGCGACGCTGCCTGCACTCGTCTCCGTCACGGACCAGATCAATGACCCCCGGTACCCGAATTTCAAGGGCATCATGGCGGCCAAGAAGAAGACGATCACCACCCTGGGCCTCGCCGACATCGGCGTTGACCCGTCGCAAGTAGGGCCATCCGGCTCCTGGACCGCCGTCGAATCCGCTGAGGCGCGCCCGGCGCGCACCGCCGGAACCATCATCACCGACGAGGGGGACGCCGGCGTCAAGCTGGTTGACTTCCTGGCCGCCCAGAAGATGCTCTAAGGGGATCGCACACCATGGCAAAAGTACTTGTATTCATTGACAACCCGGGCCAGGTCCTCAAGAAGTCCAGCCTGGAACTGCTTACCATTGCCCGGTCTTTAGGCGAACCGGCGGTCGCGCTGAACGGTGAACTGCACGGCGACGTCGCAGCGGCCCTGGGCGCCTACGGGGTCCAATCCCTGTACCGGCCTTCCGCTGCGGACCTGAATGACTACCTCGTCGGCCCGAAGGCGTCCTACCTGGCAGCGGCCGTGCAGACGGCCGACGCCACCATCGTCCTGACCGAGAACTCGGCAGAAGCCCGCGAAGTCGCTGCCAGGCTCGGCATTAAACTCGGTGCCGGGGTCATCACCGACGTCGTCGCAGTGGACCCGGACGGCACGGCGCACAAATCCGTGCTGGCAGGTTCGTACACCACCGCTGCCAAGGCCACGACGCCAGTCGCTGTCCTGACCGTTAAGGCCAACAGCGTCACCCCGGAACCCGCGGTCACCGGCACGGCCCCGGCTACCTCCACCGTCCAGGTGCCGGAAACCGCCGCAGCGGCGTCAGCCAGGATTACGGCCCGCAACGAGAAGCCCGCCAGCGGACGCCCTGACCTCGCAGAGGCGCGGATCATCGTGGCTGGCGGCCGGGGCGTCGACGGCAATTTCGGCCCCCTCGAAGACCTCGCCGATGCCCTGGGCGCGGCGATCGGCGCCTCCCGTGCCGCAACCGATGCCGGCTGGATCGGCCACGACGCGCAGGTCGGCCAAACCGGCAAGACCGTTTCACCGCAGCTGTATATCTCTGCGGGAATTTCCGGGGCCATCCAGCAAAAGGCCGGCATGCAGACCGCCAAAGTGATCGTCGCCGTGAACAAGGACGCGGAGTCACCCATCTTCGAGATCGCCGACTTCGGCATCGTGGGGGACCTGTTCCAGGTCCTTCCGCAGGCCACTGAAGAAATCAAGAAGCGCAGGGGCTGAACCCTTGGACTCCTCCGCCGCCCTGGCACAAAGCCCGTTCGATCCGGCCCACCACCGGATTGAACGGGTGCTTTGTTTTGCTGCCCATCCTGATGACCTCGATTTCGGCGCCGCCGGCACAATCGCCGCCTGGACCGCTGCAGGGGTGCAGGTCAGCTACTGCATCATGACGGACGGTGACGCCGGAGGGTTCGACCCCGGCAAGCGGGACGAGATTGTCCGGCTCCGGATCGAGGAACAACGCCGCGCCGCCGCCCTCGTCGGGGTGACGGACATCCACTACCTGCATGAGCTCGACGGATACCTCGAGGCCTCACATAGCGTGATCCGCGACGTCGTGCGGCTGATCCGCACGCTGCGGCCCGACGTCGTGCTTTCCATGCACCCGGAACGGAACTGGACGCGGATCCAGAAGAGCCATCCGGACCACTTGGCGGTGGGGGAGGCCGTGACCCGTGCGGTCTATCCGGCGCTGGAGAATCCTTTCGCTTACCCGGAGCTCGCCGAGGCGGGGCTGGAGGCCTACAAGCTGCCGTGGTTGTGGCTCTTCGCGGGGCCGGATGAGCGGGACAACCACGTCATGGATGTCACGGACCACGTAGAGGCCAAGCTCGCCGCGATCCATGTCCACGTCAGCCAGCATCCTGATCTTGAGGCCATGGACCGCACCGTCCGGGGACTGATGCTCCGGACCGCGGAACGGGCCAACCTGCCGTCGGACCGGAGCGCCGAGGCCTTTCATGTCGTATCTGTCAACGGCCCGGGCACCATCGCAGGGTTCTAGTGTTGCCCCCTGCCGCCCTCTCCCATAAGCTGGCCTCTGTTTAAATCATATTTAAGTGAGGAAGGCAGGCTTTAATGGCGAAGACTGCGCAGCACCCCGTACTGGTCATCATGGGCGTCTCGGGATCGGGAAAGTCAACGGTCGCCGGTCTGCTGGCCAGCCGTCTGGGCTGGGACTTTGCCGAAGGCGATGACCTGCATCCCGCGTCCAATGTGGCAAAAATGCATGCCGGGCAGCCGTTGACCGACGAGGACCGCTGGCCGTGGTTGGAGAGTATCGCCGGCTGGATCCGGCAGCACACCGCATCCGGAAGCCCCGGCGTCGTCACCTGCTCGGCGCTCAAGAAGCGCTACCGGGACGTCCTGCGCGGGGAGGGCGTGGTGTTCGTGTTCCTCGATGGCAGCAAGGAACGGATCTCGGACCGGCTTGCGGCCCGGCACGGGCACTTCATGCCCCCGGCCCTGCTGGAGTCCCAGTTCGAGGCGCTCGAAGCACCGACCGGGGAGGAAAACTTCATCAACCTCAGCGTCAGCCTGGCGCCCGCGGACGAAGCGCAGGAGATCATCGACCGGCTGCACCTCGCCGCCAGCGACGCCGCGACGCCGTAGTCCGTGGCCACGTCCAGCACCGACATTCCAGCTGGGAACACCCTGTGAACTCCCTCTCCCTCCTGTAGTTTCCGGCTGCCATCGAAGCCTGGTCCGGCCTCGACACACGTCTTCTCGCGGTCACTGCCGTGGGCATCGCACTCATCGTGGTGCTGATCACCAAGTTCAAGCTCCACCCCTTCCTCGCGCTCATTCTCGGGTCAGCGTTCGTGGGCCTTGCCGCCGGCATGGACCCGGCCCTGGTCATCAAAAACTTCGAAGAGGGGGTGGCGGAGTCCTGAAGGAAGTCGGGCTGCTGATTGCGCTCGGGGCCATGCTTGGCAAGCTGCTGGCGGACTCCGGCGGCGCGAACCGGGTGGTGGACACTCTCTTGGCCAAGGCCACAGGGAACGAGGCCATAGGGGTGGCCACAGGCAAACGGGCCGCTCGACGGACAGTCTGGGCGATTACGCTCGTCGCAGTCATCATCGGCCTCCCGATGTTCTTCGAAATCGGGCTCGTCCTGTTGCTGCCAGTCATTGTCATGGTCACGCAGCGCTCAATAATGCCGCTGATGCGGATCGCCATTCCCGCCCTGGCCGGCCTTTCCGTCCTGCACGGACTCGTGCCCCCGCACCCGGGACCCTTGATCGCGATCAGCGCCGTCAAGGCCGTCAAGGCCGAGCTCGGTACCACATTGGCTCTGGGCCTTCTGGTCGCCGTCCCTACGGTTGTCATCTGCGGGCCGTTGTTCTCCCGGTTAGCTGCCACGTGGGTGCCTGTGGGGGCGCCTGCTGTCAACGGCGGCATTGACACACAGGCGGAGGCTTCAAACAGACCCTGATCGGCGCCGGCGTGGTCGACTCGGTCAAGAAGTGGGCTGAGGGCACCAACATGTCCGTGCTCCTGCTGGGCTTCATCGTGGCGGTCGCACTGCGCCCTTGCCACCGGCTCCGCCACCGTGGCCACCGTGACGGCCGCAGGAATCTAGCCGGATCCGGCCGACGCCCGGTCCGGGCCTTAACGCCGCAAGCCGCGCAGGCCTTGAACTCCAGAGGAGGACAAGGCCTGCGCGGCTTCAGCCGAAGGTCTACAGGAACTAAGCGTTCAGCGGTGCAGCCGCCACTGTCGGCATCGTCGGCGATTGGGAGCCACCAACCGGTTCCACCGTGATGCCGAGCGCCGCTGCGGTGCTGATGCCCTTGACGACAGCCGGCTTGGACAGCGCCTCCGCGTCCATCAGGCCTTGGGAAACGGGCGCCGAGCCATCCTTGGGGATCAGCCACATCTGGTAGACCTTGCCGGCCGGCGGCGCCGGGACATCGTTCATCTTTACGACAATCGCATCCTTCGAGCTTGACACGGACACAGTGGCCGTACCGCCGCCGACGACGTCGACCGTGGCCCGGCGGACATCGTTGGCCTGCAGTACCTGGTTCAACGGATCATTCTGGTTCGCCACGTAGGCGCCGACACCGACTCCGCCGACCGCGATGGCAGCAGCAGCAGCGACACCCACCAGCCAGTTGCGCATTCCCTGTGGACGGCGCCGCTCCTCGCGGCGTCTCCGGGCCGCCCCGAGTTCGTCGGTGGCGGAAAGCCCGGATGGGTCCCTGACAGGCCGGGCCACCACCGGCGGAGCGGCCGGCGTGCCGTACCCCGGTTGCCCGTCCGGCGCTGCAGCCACGTCCTGGGCGGGTAGGGCTGCCAGAATGCGGTCCAGCAGGCCGGCCGGCGGTTCTTCCTCCACCGTGAAGCTGGCGGCCAGCGTTTCCCGGGTCTGCCGGACGCGCTCATCGAACGCGGCCCGTTCCGCTGGCGGGGCAACGGAGATGTGAGCCTCGATGGCCGCGCGCTCGGCGTCGTCCACGGCATTCAAGGCATACACTTCCGAGAGGTCGGCAGCCCGCCCCGACGCAAGGTCGGTGGCAATGTCGGCCGCAAAGCCGCCGGGCACGCGGCCGTTGTTTTGCGCATTAGTGTCGGTCATCTCAACTCACCCCCAGACAGGTCTTGAGACGGATCAGTCCGTCACGAATTCGGGATTTGATAGTCGGAACCGCAGCATTGAGCCTCTCCGCGACTTCCCGGTAGGTAAGGCCGCCGTAATAGGCGAGCCGCACGGATTCCTGCTGTGTATCGGTCAGCGTCTGCAGGCACCGGACCACGGCCTCGGCCTCGAGCCGGCTGCCCACCTCGTCGGAGACGGAGTCGTGATCGATGTCCTGGCTGCTGGCGCCGTACTTTGCTTCCCTGTCGGTCGACGACTGGGAGCTTCTGACTTTATCCACGGCCCTGCGGTGCGCGATGGTCATGAGCCACGCCAGCGGGCTGCCGGCCTCGGCGTTGAATTTGGCGGCATTCTGCCAGACCTGGAGGAAGACCTCCTGGGTGGTGTCCTCGCTCAGTTCGACGTCGATCAGCACCCGCCGGGCCATGCCGAAGACGCGCCGGGACGTGAGTTCGTAGAACTCGGCGAAGGCTGCCTGGTCACCGCGGGCAACCTGCTCCAGCAGCGCGGCAAGCCGGCGGTTCACGTCGGCCGGCGTGCCCGGGGGAGCGGCAGCCTCGGGGTTCGGGGCGTTGGGAGTTTCCATCACCTTCAAGCATAGGGTGCCCGCCGCCCGCCGTGGGTCAAGACAGGCACTTGACGGGGCGCGAACGGCTCCGGCACGCCGGTGGTGGGCCCGGTCCACTTGCAAGGATGTCCTCACCTGCGGCTCCTTTCGCGTTCCCGTGCACCCGCTGATTGGAAGGCGCTTCAGAAGTAATTCGGGACCGCCGGGCAGCCGGATGGGCCGGGCGCCGCAAAAGTTGGGGCGGTTGCGGCGGTTACCGCCTGGCTCCGGCGAATCCGTTCTGACGCCAGGCTTCATAGACCGCGATTGAGGCTGCGTTCGCGAGGTTCAAGGAGCGCAGCGCGGGAAGCATCGGCAGCCGGACGCGGGACGTAACATGCCGGTCGTGCTTGAGTTCTTCAGGGAGGCCGACGGACTCGCAGCCGAACATCAGCACGTCCCCGGGACGGTAGCTGATATCGGTGTAAGACGTTTCGCCGTCGGACGTGAACGCGAAGACGCGTTCCGGTGCGAGAGCAGCCCAGGCCGCGTCCATGTCCGGGTGGACGGTCACGACGGCGAGGTCGTGGTAGTCGAGGCCGGCACGGCGCAGCTTCGCGTCGGAGAAATCGAAGCCCAAGGGCTCGACCAGGTGCAGTTCGGCTCCGGTGATAGCAGCCAGGCGGATGGCGTTGCCCGTATTGCCGGGGATTTCGGGGGCATGGAAGAGGATACGGAACACCCAACCCATCTTAGCGAGCCCGCTAGTGCATTCCGCGCAGCAGACGGGCCAGCACCGGAACAATGACGGTGTTGGGGGCCGGACCTGAACTCAGGAACTGTTTGAGTCCCCGTGCCAGCCCGGCGGCGTTGACCACCTGCACGGTCTCATGCGCTTCGGAGCGCCGGTGCCGGTCGATGACCGGCTCGTGCAGGTTGCCGTCAGTGCTGTGGACGACGGTCCAGCCGGTCACATTGAGTTCCGGAAAGATATCCTGCATCCGGCGCACCACATGGGACAGCTGGGGCGGGGCGATGGACCGGCCGCCGTGGGTGAGGGCGGCGCCGTTCCAGGCATAGGCACCGGGCGGCAGCAGCATCGAACCGAGAATGGCCATGCGGTAGCCAGAGAGGACGACGTGGTCGATGTGGCTGTTGTCCGCGGGGGATTGCAATCCGTTGACCAGGCGCGCGGCCGGGATCGCAGGAAGGATCTGCCGGCTGATGAGCTGCACCGTCCGCATCTCCCGCTGGATCCTGGCCTCCGCTCCAAAAATTCCCCGCTTGCGTGGCAGCCCGTGAACCTGCTGCCGGGCGAGGCTTTCCGGGATCAGCGGCACCTCGTTGACTCCCGCGTATTGCTCGAAGGGCGGCACGAACACGGCAGCGTCCGCCGCCGTGTTGCGGGGGGTATTGGGCCGCCGGACGTTCGCTGAGGCGCGGCTCCCGGCGGCGGGAGCATCAAAGTGCGCCCCCTCATCGGGGGACGGACCTGCGAAGGTGCCGCGTCCGCCGCCGTAGGACCGGTCGTACTCAGCCCGGCTTTTGGCATCGATCAGCGTTTCGTACGCGAGCGTGACGCGCCGGAACGCGGCGGGGTCACCGCCGTGATCAGGGTGGGCCGTGCGTGCGGCCCGGCGGTAGGCCACTTTGATTTCCCTGTCCGTCGCCGTCACGGGGATGCGGAGCACCTGGTAATGCGAGCTGTTGCCCTGCGTCAAGCAAAAATCCTTTGCGTCGATGGTGCCAGCCCATCCTGGACGTCCGGTCTGGCCAGTTTAACCGGCAAGGACAAGAACGAGCGCAAGGGGACGGAAGGTTCCCTGCGGCTGGCATAATTTCGCGCATGGTCATCGTTGTCGCCGTCAATCCACGGGCTTCTTTTGGCCGCGGGCTGCACGCCGGCAGCGAGTCGGCCAAGTGCTTCCGGGATGCCGGGGCGGAAGTGCTGGTCCTGTGTGCGGACAGTTATGCCGCGCTCGTGCTGTCCGTGGACCAGGCGCTCGCCTCGGGGGTGGACGCGCTCGTCGTCGTGGGTGGCGACGGCATGGTCCATCTTGGCGTCAACGCGCTTGCGGGAAGGGGCGCGCCCTTCGGCGCAGTTCCGCTGGGGATCGTTCCGACCGGCACGGGAAATGACATGGCGGGAGCGCTCGGCCTGCCCTCCCACGACGTACCCGCGGCCTGCGCGAGGGTGCTCGCGGCGCTGGCTTCCGGCGGCCGGCTGATCGACGCAGGACGGGCCACGTCCGAAGGCCGGTCCTGCTGGTTCGCCGGAGTGGTCTCCGCCGGGTTCGACGCGGCGGTCAACGAACGGGCCAACGCCTGGCGGTGGCCCCGGGGAAAGGCACGCTACCACTTGGCCCTGCTCCGGGAGCTCGTCTCGTTCCGGCCGATCAACTACACGGTGACGGCGGACGGCGAGCGCTGGCAGCAAGGCGCAATGCTGATCTCGGTCGCCAACGGTCAATCGATCGGCGGCGGCATGAGGATCACCCCCAACGCCCTGCTCGACGACGGCTGCCTGGACCTTTTCATTGTCGGCCCGCTGTCCCGCATCGGCTTGCTGCAGGTCTTTCCAAGGGTCTTCTCCGGCGGCCATCTGGGGCATCCGGCGGTCCATATCCGGCGGGTGCGAAAGGTGGTGCTGTCGGCGGCGAATGTGGTGGCATACGCCGATGGCGAGCGGCTCGGCCCGTTGCCGCTGACCATCGAGGTGGTTCCCGATGCCGTTCGCGTCCTGGCCTAGCCCGCAGAGGCCAACTCCCGGATCAGGCAACGCGCAGCCGTGCGTGATCCTTCGGCTTGAGGCCGGTCAGCAGGACGCCAACGACTACCATGATGCCGCCCGCCACCTGGACCAGGGTGAGCGGCGTTCCCAGCGCCACGGTGATGACTGCCGTGAAGACCACGATCAGGTTCAGATAGTTCCCCGCGATACCCGGCGGGGTGGTCTTCAAGGCAATATTCCACAACAAGTAGGCGCCCAGGGACGGGAAGACCACGATGTAGGCCAGTGACCAGGCCTCCGCCTGCGTCTGCGGAAGCCGCACCTGTGTGGCGAGGGCGAACGGGGCCAGCGTTACGGCCGCTATCGCCACTTGGACGGCAGTCGCTGAGATGGCAGGGACATCCAGCCTGCGGGCGATGATTGTGTAGAAGGCCCAGACGGCGACTGCGCCGATCATGAGCACTTCACCACCATTGAGAGAAAGACTGAACACCCGCTGCAGTTCTCCCCGCGTAAGTACCAGCAGAACGCCGAGCAGGCCGAGGCAGATGCCGGACCAGCCCAGGCGTGTCGTCCGCTCGCCGAGGAGGACGATCGCCAGCACCACAATCAGCGCCGGATTGGCTGACGTGATCAGGGCGGCGTTCACGGCCGAGGTCTGGCCGAGTGCTCCGTACAGCAGCAGGGTGTATCCGCTCATGCCCAGTGCGCTCAGCAGCAGGAGCACCGGCCAACGGCGCAGGACCGCGCGCCAGTCCGGTTTCTCCACGACGTGGGCCAGGAGCAGCAGCGGGACGGCGGCGAGCGTCCATCGCCAGAATGTCAGGTCCAGTGGCGTCATCGATGCCACCGCAGCCTTGCCGACGATGAAATTCCCGGACCAGAAGAGGGCGGCAAGAACAAGGTAAAAGGACGCTTTCACTGCTCGAATGTACACCAGTGCCGGCTGGGGCCCGCAGGTAGAATTGCCTTGTGTCCGTCTACCTTGATCATGCCGCCACCACCACCCTTGCGCCGGAGGCCCTGGCCGCGCTGACCCGCGAACTGGCCCGGACCGGCAACCCGTCCTCGCTTCACGGATCGGGCCGCCGCGCCCGGCGTGCCGTGGAGGACGCCCGCGAGGTGCTGGCGGCTGCGGCCGGCGCGCACCCCTCGGAAGTGATCTTCACCTCGGGTGGAACGGAGGCCGACAACCTCGCCGTCAAGGGCCTCTACTGGGCCCGGCGCGCTGAAAACCCGGCCCGTACCCGCATCCTGTGCACCGCCGTCGAGCACCACGCCGTGCTGGACACCGTGGAGTGGCTCGAGCGCCATGAACGGGCGGAGGTGACCTGGCTGCCCGTGGACGCGGACGGCGTCGTTGAGCTTTCCGTGCTGGCGGAGGAACTTGCGCGGGACCCGGGGTCGATCGCCCTTGTCACGGTGATGTGGGCCAACAACGAGGTCGGCAGCATCCAGCCCATGGCCGAGATCGTGCGGCTGGCCCACGGGGCCGGGGTTCCGGTCCATTCCGACGCCGTCCAGGCGTTCGGCTCCGTGCCGGTGGACTTCCGTGCCAGTGGCCTCGATGCCATGTCGGTGTCCGGGCACAAGATCGGCGGCCCCGTCGGCGTCGGGGCGCTCCTGCTGGGACGTGCCGTGAAGCTGACTCCGGTCCAGCACGGCGGAGGGCAGGAGCGCGACGTCCGCTCCGGAACGCTCGACACCGCGTCGATTGCGGCCTTCGCCGCGGCGGCCGAAGCCGTCACTGCCTCGCTCCGGGTCGAAGCGGGCCGCATCGCGGCGCTCCGGGACCGGCTGATCGACGGCGTCCGGACGGCCGTGCCCGACGCCGTCCTGCGCGGGGCTCCTGGTAGCGGGCGGCTCCCGGGCAATGTGCATTTCACTTTTCCCGGCTGCGAAGGTGATTCGCTGCTGTTTCTGCTGGATCTGGCCGGCGTCGAGTCTTCCACCGGATCCGCCTGCACCGCGGGCGTGCCCCGGCCTTCCCACGTATTGCTGGCCATGGGGCTGGATGAGGACACGGCCCGGGGGGCCCAGCGCTTCAGCCTGGGCCATTCCTCCACCGGGGCCGACGTCGACGCGTTGCTCGCTGCCCTGCCCGGCGCCTACTCCCGCGCGCGCCAGGCCGGCATGGCGGGGCACGAATCCAGCATTCAGACCGCCGGCACCGTGGCCCGCCGGTCCGCGGGTCCGGGCTAACGGGCGGCCCGCGCCGTAGTGATGCGCCCCGGGCGTTTTTTGGGCTGAAAACGGCGTGGCGATAGGATGGACCAGCAGGGCGTTGTGCTATCGACGCCGGCATTCACCAGTCCCCAGAGAAAGCCAGTATGCGAGTTCTTGCAGCCATGAGCGGTGGCGTCGATTCCGCCGTTGCCGCAGCCCGCGCCGTCGAGGCCGGGCACGACGTAGTCGGCGTCCACCTTGCCCTTTCGCGGATGCCGGGCACCCTGCGCACCGGCAGCCGCGGCTGCTGCACCATCGAGGATTCCCGCGATGCCTGGCGGGCCTGCGACGTGCTTGGTATCCCTTACTACGTGTGGGACTTCTCCGAGCGTTTCAAGGAAGACGTCGTCCAGGACTTTATCGACGAGTACGCTGCAGGCCGTACCCCCAACCCCTGCATGCGCTGCAATGAGCGGATTAAGTTCGCCGCGCTGTTGGAGAAGGCGATTGCCCTGGGGTTCGACGCCGTGTGCACCGGCCACTATGCCAAGGTGATCACCGACGCCCAGGGCAACCCGGAGTTGCACCGGGCCGCGGACTGGGCCAAGGACCAGAGCTACGTGCTCGGTGTCCTCACGCACGAGCAACTCAGGCACTCCATGTTCCCGCTCGCGGACACGCCCTCCAAGGCCGAGGTCCGCGCCGAGGCCGAGCGCCGCGGCTTGTCCGTGGCCAACAAGCCCGACAGCCACGACATCTGCTTCATCCCCGACGGCGACACCGCCGGCTGGCTGGCCGAGAAAATCGACATGACGACCGGCGACATCGTGGATGAATCCGGCGCCAAGGTCGGCGAGCACCCGGGCGCCAACGCCTTCACCGTCGGACAGCGCCGCGGCCTGAAGCTGGGAACCCCGGCCGCCGACGGCAAGCCGCGCTTTGTGCTGGAGATCCGGCCCAAGGAGAACAAAGTGGTCGTCGGGCCCGAGGCGCTGCTGGCCATCGACGAGATCCGGGGCATCAAGGTGTCCTGGGCCGGGCTGCCCATCGCGGAGATTGCCACCGGCGGGAATTTCGACTGCTACGCCCAGGTCCGCGCCCATGGTGACCCTGTGCCCGCAACGGCGCACATGGACCACGGCGACCTCGTGGTCACCCTGGCGGAACCGCTGCGCGGCGTGGCCCCCGGGCAAACTGTGGTGCTTTACCAGGGCAGCCGGGTCCTGGGACAGGCCACCATCGACGCCGCCCGGTCGCTGCAGCGGGCGGCCCTCTAGCCGACGGCCCTCCAGCGGACCGCCTTCCGGCGGACGGCCCTCCCGCGGACCGCCCTCCGGCGGACGGGACGGCGGACGTCCGGGCCGACAAGCCGCACACCTCAGGTGTGCGGCTTTTTTTGGCGGCCGGAACCGGCCGGCCCCGCCCTGGCGCAGCGAAGAAAATGACAGGCTTGGCCCAATCGGATAAATTTTGTGTCTCATCTCACAAGATGTAACGATTTACCTGATGGTGGTCTGGTTGAATCAAGGCATCAGGACAGTGCTCTGCCCCGCGTCATGACCAACATCAGTTCCGGGCAGCGCCCCAGTACTCATCGAACAGAAAGTTCACAGATGGCAATGAACAAAAAGGCCCTGCAGAGCGCTATCGCGCTCGCCGGGGTATCCGCCTTCGCACTAACCGCCTGCACCGGCCCTTCCGGCGGCGGTTCGTCGACTGGCAGCGCGGCCGGCGGAGGCACCGTGACGTATGGCACCACCGACAAGGTCGTCACCCTCGACCCGGCCGGCTCTTACGACGCCGGCTCCTTCATGGTGATGAACCAGATCTACCCGTTCCTGCTCAACTCGAAGCCCGGCACCGCCGACTCCACCCCGGACATCGCCGAGTCGGCCTCCTTCACGAGCCCCACCGAGTACACGGTCAAGCTCAAGCCCGGCCTGAAGTTCGCCAACGGCCACGCCCTGACGTCCTCCGATGTGAAGTTCTCCATCGACCGCGTCGTCAAGATCGCCGACGACAACGGTCCCGCCTCGCTGCTGGGCAACCTCGATTCGGTTACGGTCAAGGACGACTCCACCGTGGTGTTCACGCTCAAGGCCGGCAACGACCAGGTCTTCCCGGGCGTCCTTGCAGCCAATGCCGGTCCGATCATTGACGAAGAAGTCTTTCCGGCGGACAAGTTGTTGACGGACGATGAGATCGTCAAGGGCAAGCCCTTCGCCGGTCCCTACACGATCGAAAGCTACAAGAAAAACGAACTCGTGGGCCTCAAGGTCAACCCGGACTACCAGGGCCTGCTCGGCAAGCCGGCCAACGGCGGCGCCACGATCAAGTACTACGCCGATTCGAACAACCTCAAGCTGGATGTCCAGCAGGGCAACATCGACGTCGCCGGCCGCAGCCTGACGGCCACCGACGCCGCCGACCTCGAAAAGGACTCCAAGGTCAAGGTCTACAAGGGACCGGGTGGTGAACTGCGCTACATCGTGTTCAACTTCGACACCATGCCGTTCGGTGCCAAGGCCGCCGACGCCGATCCCGCCAAGGCCCTCGCCGTGCGGCAGGCCATGGCCGACGTCGTCGACCGCGACGCGATCGCCAGTCAGGTCTACAAGGGGACCTACCTGCCGGCCTACTCTGTTGTTCCGGACGGCTTCGTCGGGGCCATCCAGCCGCTCAAGGAAATGTACGGCGACGGCAGCGGCAAGCCCAGCGTCGACAAGGCCAAGAAGGCGTTTGCCGACGCTGGCGTGAGCGCTCCGGTCACCATCAAGCTCCAGTACAACCCGGACCACTACGGCAAGTCCTCGGGTGACGAATACGCCATGATCAAGGAGCAGCTCGAAAAGTCGGGCCTGTTCAAGGTTGAGCTGCAGTCCACCGAATGGGTCACCTACTCCAAGGACCGCACGGCTGACGCGTACCCCGTGTACCAGCTCGGCTGGTTCCCGGATTACTCCGACGCCGACAACTACCTCACGCCGTTCTTCGTCCCCGGCAACTTCCTGAAGAACCACTACGAAAACCCCGCCGTCACGGACCTGATCAGCAAGCAGCTGACCACCGTTGACAAGGGTGAGCGCGAAAAGGTCCTCGGCGAGGCCCAGACAGCCGTCGCCAAGGACCTGTCAACGCTGCCGCTGTTGCAGGGCGCCCAGCTCATGGTCGCCGGCAAGGACGTCAAGGGTGTCGAAAAGACCCTCGATGCTTCCTTCAAGACCCGCCTTGGTGTCATTTCCAAGTAGGTCCCACCCCCATCCGGTTCTGACCAGCCAACGAGGCGGGGCGCCCACACGGCGTCCCGCCTTGATGCTGAGACAGGACAACCGATTCCGGAGCCCGCAAGGGCCTCGGAACACACATTTAGGTACCAATGACAACACTTATCGAGGCGCCGCCGACTGACGGCGAAGGCCTTCTGCCGATAAAGAAAAAGAAGTCCGGTGGGGGACTGGGCCGCTACATCCTCATCAGGTTCTTCCTGATCTTCCCGACGATCCTCATCCTGGTCACCATGGTGTTCTTCCTGATGCGCACCACCGGCGACCCCATCACCGCAGCCCTGGGCGGCCGGCTTCCACCGGAGCAGCTCCAGGAACGCATCACTGCCGCCGGCTACGACCGGCCCATCTTTGTGCAGTACTTCGAGTACCTGGCCCAGCTCATCACCGGCAACTTTGGCACCACACTCTCGGACAACCGGCCGGTCTCGGAAATGCTTGCCACCTACGGCGCCGCAACCCTGGAACTGACCATCAACGCCCTCCTCGTGGCGCTGGTCGTGGGCATCCCCCTGGGACTGCTCGCCGCGCACCGGCGCGACAAGGGTCCCGACGCCGGGCTTCGTGTCTTCGCGATTCTCTGCTACGCCACACCGGTGTTCTTCTCCGGGCTTCTCTTCAAACTGACGTTTTCGGTCTGGCTGGGCTGGCTGCCGGTCGCTGGCCGCGCGACGCCGGCCTCGGAGCTCGCCCTGACCTCGCTCGGGTCGCCGACCGGCATCTACTGGCTGGACGCCATCCGCAGCGGCAATACTGCCGCGCTGGCGGACGTTATGGCGCACGCCGTCCTGCCGGCCCTGGCCCTGGGGCTCCTGACGGCAGGCATCTTCCTTCGCCTGGTCAGGACCAACGTGATCGGCACGCTCGGCAAAGACTACGTCGAGGCCGGCCGCTCCCGCGGTGTCAGCGAATACCGGCTGGTCACCAAGCACGCCTACAAGCCTGCCCTGATCCCCATCATCACCGTGATGGGACTGCAAATCGCCGTGCTGCTTGGCGGGGCGGTCCTGACCGAGACCACGTTCGAATGGAAAGGGCTGGGGTTCCAGCTCGCAACCTACCTGACGGCCCGCGACTTCGTGGCAGTCCAGGGCATCGTGGTCCTCCTTGCCGTCATTGTGGCTGTGACCAACTTCTTCGTGGACATCGTCGCCGCGCTGATCGACCCCCGCGTGAGGTACTGATATGAGCACCACTGCCGTTACTGAACCCATCAAGGACCCCCGGGGGCCGTGGTTCCGGCGCCTGCCGGTCATCTCGCACTTCAATAAGAGCGTCGGCCTGCAGCGCGGAATGCTCGTCGCCGGGCTTGTCCTCACCGCCGTGTTCCTGCTCACCGCGCTGCTTGCCCCCCTGATCGCGCCCTTCGGCTTCTCCCAGATTTCCGACGCCGAGGGCGGCTTCCCGGCGCAGCAAGCCCCCGGCGGAAAGCACCTCATGGGCACCACCGTCGGTGGCTACGACGTCTTTTCCCGCGTCGTCTGGGGGGCGCAGACCGCCGTCCTGGTCATCATTGTGGCCGTGATCATGTCCATCTTCATCGGCGTGATCCTGGGCCTGGTCAGCGGCTACATCGGTGGCTGGCTGGACCGGACCCTGGTGGTGATTGCCGATGCCATCTACGCCTTCCCGCCGCTGCTGGTGGCGATTGTCATGGCGATTGCCATAAGCGGCGGAAGGTCAAGCCTCTGGGGCGGCATCCTCGCGGCGGCCATCTCCATCACCGTCGTCTTCATTCCGCAGTACTTCCGCGTTATCCGGGCCGAGACCATCCGGCTCAAAGCGGAACCCTTCGTGGAATCGGCCAAAGTGGTGGGCGCCTCCAACATCCGCATCATGCGCCTGCACGTGTTCAAGAACGCCACCCGCACCCTTCCCCTGATCTTCACTCTCAACGCCTCCGAGGCCATCCTTACCCTGGCCGGCCTGGGTTTCCTGGGTTTTGGCATTGAGCCGACGTCCGCCGCGGAATGGGGCTTCGACCTCAACAAAGCGCTGGCAGACACCACGTCCGGGATCTGGTGGACAGGTGTATACCCGGGTCTCGCGATCGTCCTCACCGTCCTGGGCCTGACACTGGTCGGGGAGAGCATCAACGACCTCAACGACCCCCGGTTGCGTGGCCGCAAGAAAGCCGTCGCCGGCAAGGGCGGCCCGGACTCCACCACCGGCGCCAAAGCTGCCCTCGAAGCAGAAGCGAGAAGTTCATGACCAGCAACATCGATACAACCGGCCCCGCCGTCGGCCCCGTCCTCGACATCGACCACCTCAAGGTCACCTTCGCCACCGACGCGGGGGATGTCTACGCCGTCAAAGACGTGAGCTTGACGGTCAACCCGGGCGAGGTCGTGGCGATCGTGGGCGAATCCGGCTCCGGCAAGACCGTCACCGCCAAGACCATCCTCGGTCTCCTGCCGGAGACCGCCATCAGCTCCGGCGCGGTGCTGATCAACGGCAACAACGTGATCAGCGTCAGCCCGGCGAAACTGCGGGAAATCCGTGGCCGCGACGTCGCCATGGTCTTCCAGGAGCCCTCCACCGCCCTCAACCCGGTTTTTACTGTGGGCTGGCAGATCGCCGAGGGCATCCGTTCGCACGCCCGCCACGGGAAATCAGGACGGGTCAGCGCCAAGGAGGCCAAGACCCGCGCCATCGAAGCGCTCCGGAAGGTCGGCATCCCGGACCCGGAAACCCGGGTCAACTACTATCCCCACCAGTTCTCCGGCGGACAGAAACAGCGCGTGGTGATCGCTGCCGCACTCGCACTGAACCCGGGACTGATCGTGGCCGACGAGCCCACTACGGCGCTTGATGTCACGGTGCAGGCAGAAATCCTTGAGTTGTTGCGGGACCTCCGGGACCAGTACGGCACCTCGATCGTGCTGATCACCCACAACATGGGTGTCGTGGCCGACCTCGCCGACCGCGTCGTGGTGATGTACCAGGGGGACGTCGTTGAAGAGGCAGCCTCACGGGTGCTCTTCGCCGAGCCGAAACAGGAGTACACCAAAAAGCTCCTGGCAGCCGTTCCGCACCTTGGCCGGAACTCCGCCTCCGAGGGCATGACCCAACGGGCGCACCAGGGCGGGAAAGTGCTCGTCGAGGCCACCAACCTGACCATCGAATACCCCGGCCGGTTGGGGAGCCCCGCCTTCAAGGCTGTGGACGGGGTCAACTTCACCCTGTCCGAAGGGGAGGTCTTCGGCCTGGTGGGGGAGTCCGGCTCCGGCAAGACCACCATCGGGCGGGCCATCGCGGGCCTGAACCGGACCACCGGGGGCAGCTTGAAAGTGCTGGGCTATGAGATGCTCAACTTGAAAGAGCGCACGTTCAAGCCGCTGCGGAAGGAGATCGGGTTTGTGTTCCAGGACCCGGCCGCGTCGTTCAACCCCCAGCTGACAATCGGGGACTGCATCGCCGAACCTTTGATCATCCACACCAATCCCAGCCCGGCCCAGGCCAGGCAGCGGACCCGGGAACTGCTCGAAGCCGTGCAGCTGCCGGCGGCCTACGCCGACCGGTTCCCGCATGAGCTCTCCGGCGGGCAACGGCAGCGAGCCTCCCTCGCGCGCGCTCTCATCCTGAACCCGAAGCTCCTCGTCGCCGACGAGCCCACCTCGGCCCTGGATGTCTCTGTCCAGGCGGTCGTGCTGGAATTGTTCAAGGAGATCCAGGCCGAATTTGGCTTTGCGGCCTTGTTCATCAGCCATGACCTCGCAGTGGTGGACATTCTCTCGCACTGGGTTGGCGTTCTCTACAAGGGCGAGATGGTGGAGCAAGGGCTCGGAAACCAGGTGATGGGCAACCCGCAGCACGCCTACACCAAGAAGCTGATTGCCTCGCTGCCCGTGCCGGACCCGGACGAGCAGGCCAGGCGCCGGAAGGACTTCCGCGCCGTGCTGCACAGCTAAGCCCTCCGGCAGCAGCCCAAGGGACATGCCCGCCGTTCCCCTTGAACGGCGGGCATGTCCCTTGGGTAGGCCGGACCAGACCGGCAGCGGAAAACGCGCCGAACTGGCCTCCGGGCGGGCCTTCGCCCGAAGCTTGGCAGCGGATGCGATGAGCGCCCGTGCCTCTAGACTGGACCAATGACCGAGCAGACCCGAACTCCTCCCGACGCCGAATCCTATGACCCCGGAGCCAGCTCACTGGCCGGTCAGGTGGATCCCGCGGTGATGGCGGAGCTGCTGTCGATCCGCTCGAGCATCGACAACATCGATGCCACCCTCGTTTACCTTCTTGCCGAGCGGTTCAAGGCCACCCAAAAAGTCGGAGTCCTCAAGGCCACCCACAAGCTTCCTGCCGGCGACCCTGGCCGGGAAACGGCACAGATTGCCCGGCTGCGCCGGCTCGCCGCCGAAGCCCACCTGGACCCGGCCTTCGCAGAAAAGTTCCTAAACTTCATCATCGGTGAGGTCATCCGGCACCACGAGGCCATCGCCGAAGACCACGAGGCAGCCACCCAGGCCGCCATTGCGCACGCCGCCGGTTCCCCCACGCGTGGCTCCGCGGGCCCCGCTGACTCAGCCGGGGCGTGAGCGTGGCTGCCCCCGAACGTCCGCTGCCGGGCGAGGTCACTGCCACCGCCCTGGGCACCTGGCCCGGAGAGGATCCGGTGGAGGCCGCGCGCATCATCCGCGGTGAACTTGGCAGTCCGCACTTGCCGTTCCTGGCCGAGCTTCCGGACCGGGGCGTGGGATCCGACGCTCTGGGCCGGACGGCCGCCTTGCTGGTGGACCTGTCCGTGGACGTCCAGCCCTACGGCTGGCGCATTGTGGACCGGCCCGGCAAGGACCTCAAACGGGCGCGCTCGGCACTGTCCACCGACATCAACATCCTCGCCGACGTGATCGGCGCCGAAGATACGGCAGCACCGGACC
The DNA here is from genome assembly GCF_035984855.1 of Arthrobacter sp. MP_M4. Taxonomy (NCBI): domain Bacteria; kingdom Bacillati; phylum Actinomycetota; class Actinomycetes; order Micrococcales; family Micrococcaceae; genus Arthrobacter; species Arthrobacter sp. MP_M4. Next base: position 90,724 of record NZ_JAXCHX010000009.1, on the reverse strand, counting down.
TCAAGGTCCAGCTCCGCGGGCCGCTCAGCCTCGCCACCGGACTGCACCTGCACAACGGGGAGCGCGCGCTGATCGACTACGGTGCCCGGCGGGACCTTGCGGCCTCCCTGGCGGCTGGAGCCGGCAGCTACCTCAGCCGGGTGGCGGCTGCAGCTCCCGGCGCCCGCCTCGTGGTGCAGATCGATGAGCCCGAGATCGCGTCCGTGCTGGCCGGTACCATTCCCACCTCGAGCGGCTACCGGACCCTGCGTTCAGTCTCAGGGCAGGAAGCCACCGACTCCTGGAAGATGGTCATCGACGCGTTGCGGGCGGCCGGTGCCGCGGAGGTGGTGATCAGCGTCCCGGACGTCGAGGCCCCCATCAACCGGATAGTAGCGGCCGGCGCTGACGGGATCGCCATACCCCTGCGCGCGCTTACGTCCCGCCAATGGGAACAACTCGCCGGCGCTATCGAAGGCGGCAAGAGGCTGTGGGCCGGAGCGCTCGAGGTTTCCACCCCCGCAGCGGCGATGCCCCGGGTAGCCGACGTCGTGGACACCGTCTGGCGGCCATGGCGCCAGCTGGGTCTGGCCCCCGCGGCTCTGGGCGGGGTCCGGGTCACCCCCTCGGACGGGCTGGCCAGGCTTTCGCCGTCGGCCGCCACGGCGGCTTTGACGCGGCTGACGCAGGTAGCCGACGGCCTCAACCAGCTTGCCCTCGGCTAGCGCCGGCCTGTGCCGCCGTCAACTGCGGCTTTCCCAGCGGTCCGGCCTGGCGTAGTCCGGCAGGAAGCCCGATGATGTCAACCGGCCGGGGTAGGGTTCCAGCCGGTAGTCGAAGTGTCCCGCGTAGACCAGGACCAACCCGAGTTGCGGCTGGATCACCTTGACCTGGATGCGGTGTTTTCCGGCCGTGCCCTCCCGGGGCGCCCACCACTGTTCGGCGTAGGCTTTGGCATCGAGCGCGGCCGGCAACGGAATCCGCAGCGGGCCCAGGAACAGCCGGGAGGCCTCCGAGACTCCCCGCAGACGTCCTTCGGCCGTGACACCGAGATTGAGGTCCGTGACGAGCCGCCGGTACCGCCCGACATAGTCCAGCAGCCGGGGCTGGCCGCCGGCATCGTCCCAGCTAGTGGTGTCGTGGAAAAGCCGGGTGGTGCCCGGAAAGAAGATTTCGCGGCGGGCGGTCAGGCTGGAGCGGCCGAACGGGTCCAGGTGGGCGTGGTTCTCGATCCGAAACCGGATGCTTTCCCCGTACTCCGGGAAGAACGCCTGCTCTCCGCCGGCAAGCCGCAGCAAGGGGCGAAGCAAGCTCTGCCGGCAGCCCACCACCTCGAACACGCCCTCCCCGACGCCATAGTGGCCGGACCCGGGCGCGAGTGAAAAGTACTCCTGCAGCTCCGGCTGCAGCCGGCCAAAGTCAGTGCCAAGAGCCCGGTGGTAGATCGGGATACTCAAAGAAGCCTCCAGGGGTTTCATGTGGTTGAAGTGTTTCTGTCCACAGCATGCGGGATGGGCGGGGTTTGTTCCAGTCGGCGGGCGCACCGCCGTCGCATCAACGGGCCACCCGGGTAGCGGCGGCGCCATGCCCGGGCAGGGCTGAATACGACAAAGCCATTGCAATAAGGGAATATATACATATGAAGGCACGCATTCTGGTAGTGGACGATGACGAGGCGCTGGCCGAGATGATCGGTATTGTGCTGCGCAATGACGGGTTCGAGCCCGTCTTTTGCGCTGACGGTGGGCAGGCGCTGGAGGTCTTCCGCTCTGCCAAACCGGACCTGGTCCTGCTGGACCTCATGCTTCCGGGCATCGACGGCATCGAAGTCTGCCGCCAGATCCGCGCCGAGTCAGATGTTCCGATCGTGATGCTCACTGCCAAGGCGGACACCTCCGACGTCGTCCGCGGGCTCGAGTCCGGAGCAGACGACTATGTGCCAAAGCCCTTCAAACCGGCCGAACTGGTGGCCCGTGTCCGCGCCCGGTTAAGGCCCGGTGACCAGAAGGCGCCCGAGACCCTGCGCATTGCCGACGTTACGATCGATGTGGCCGGCCACCTCGTCAGCCGTGGAACTGAACGCATCTCGCTGACGCCGCTGGAATTCGACCTGCTCGTTGCCCTGGCACGCAAGCCCTGGCAGGTTTTCACCCGGGAACTCCTCCTGGAGCAGGTCTGGGGGTACCGGCATGCCGCAGACACCCGCCTGGTCAACGTCCACGTCCAGCGGCTCAGGTCAAAGATCGAACGTGACCCGGAAGCCCCCGAAGTTGTATTGACGGTCCGTGGTGTCGGCTACAAAGCAGGCTCCTGAGCCACCGGACGGCCAGACCGGGGCCGACCCGGTCAAAGACCCCACGGCAGTTGACCCCGCCGGCGCCGACCACGTGACGGCAGGCGGCCCGGCCGCGGGTAGGCAGTCGCTGCCTTTCCGCACCCGGCTTTGGGTGAAGCGGGCCAGAATCGTCGGCATCCGGGTGGCGCGGTTGGTCGGCATCGGGGCTTCCCGCCTGTTGCCAGGGACCCGCTACCTGCTGCGCTCCGTGCACCGCCGGTGGCGGCGGTCCTTGCAGTTCCGGACCATGCTGACCACTCTTATGCTGGTCGTCATCTCCTTCGCCGTCGTCGGCGCGTATCTGTCCAATCAGATCGCCGCCAATCTTTTCCAGGAACGGCTCGTCCAGGCTGAGTCGGAGACCCGCTACAACGTCAAGCAAGTCCAGGACACGTTTGACGGTGCCCAGGTTACTGACCAGTCGAGCGTGATCACACTCGTTTATGACACCCTTAATGCCGTCGAAGGCCGAGGCTCCGTGATCCAGCGGCGCTACGTCTTCGAGGCCATGCCGGAACAGACCAAACCCCGCAACCGCTGGGTCGAATCCCGGGCGTCGGACCAGCTCACCATCAGCGTCATCCCAACCGAGCTGCGGGCCGCCGTGCAGGACTCGGGCAAGGAGCAGTTCTGGGCGTCCACGGAGTTCCCGGTGGGCACCGAAGACCGGCCCGGCATCGCCGTCGGCAATAAGGTGACCTTCAACGGCACGGTTTACGAGCTCTACCTGATCTACGACTTGAACACGGCCCAAAAAACCCTCGACGAGATCCAAAACGTCCTGCTGGCCGGTGGCGCCGTGCTGACGCTGCTGATCGGCGCTGTGGCCTGGTATGTGACCCGCAACGTCGTCAGCCCCGTCAGCCACGCCGCCCTTGTCTCCGAAAAGCTCGCTGCCGGACAGCTGCAAGAACGCATGGTGGTCAAAGGCGAGGACGAGGTCGCCCGGCTCGGGGCGTCCTTTAACCACATGGCGGCGAGCCTCCAGGAGCAGATCACGCAGCTGGCTACCCTGTCCCAGATGCAGCAGCGGTTCGTCTCTGACGTCTCCCACGAACTCAGAACCCCGCTGACCACGGTGCGGATGGCCGCCGAAGTGCTCTACGATGCCCGCGACGACTTCGACCCCATCAACAAACGCTCCGCTGAGCTGCTCTACAACCAGGTGGAGCGCTTCCAGTCGTTGCTGGCAGACCTGCTGGAGATCTCCCGCTTCGATGCCGGCGTGGCCACCCTCGACGCCGAACCGGGCGACCTTGTGCAGCTTGTCGCGCACGTGATGGAAGGCGTGTCTCCGGTGGCCGCCGAGTATGGCTCCGCCGTCACCCTCAATGCGCCTGCAGGCAGCATCATCGTGGATATGGACGACCGCCGGATCGACCGGATCCTGCGCAACCTGGTCCTGAATGCGCTGGAGCACGGCGAGGGCCGTCCGGTGAACATCTCCGTGGCCGCCAATGACCATGCGGTGGCGGTGGCGGTCCGCGACCACGGCATCGGTATGGCCCCCGCCGAGGCGGCACGCGTGTTCGACCGGTTCTGGCGGGCGGATCCGGCGCGGGCGCGCACCACCGGCGGCAGCGGCCTTGGGTTGTCCATTGCTGCCGAGGACGCGAAACTCCATGACGGCTGGCTTCAGGCCTGGGGGCGCAAAGGCAGCGGGGCCAACTTCCGGCTCACCCTCGCGCTGCGCCGGGGCGGGATCATTACTAAGTCCCCCCTCCAGCTGGAGCCGGTCGACGTCGGCCTGGAGGACGACGGCAGCGAGCGGACCATGCTCCTGCTCGATCCCGGCCCGGCAACGCGCGCCGATGGCCACGCCCGCGGCGCAGGCAGCACCCCCGGTGCAGCCGCCGCGGATCCGGGGTCCGCGGGAACCGGGACTGACACGACCGGGACTGACACGACCGGGACTGACACGACCGGGACTGACACGACCGGGACTGACACGACCGGGACTGACACGACCGGGACTGACGCGACCGGGACTGACGCGACCGGGACTGACGCGACCGGGACTGACGCGACCGGGACTGACGCGACCGGGACTGACGCGACCGGGACTGACACGACCGGGACTGACACGACCGGGACTGACACGACCGGGACCGCAGCAACTGGAACCGCAGCAACCGGAACGAAGGAGCGGCCATGAGCCAGACCTCAGGGAAGGCCTGCCGTGCTGCGGCGTCGTTGCTGCTGGTGGTGCTGCTGTTCCTGCTGACCTCGTGTGCGCAGATCCCCCGGTCGGGCCCGGTCGGAAAAAGCACCGACGAGAGCGCCGGCAACCCCAATAACGCCCCCGTGTTCTTCCCGTCCGCCCCCCGTGAGGGAGCCGGGCCGGAAGCGGTGATCGAGGACTTCTATCTCGCCGGCAGCGGCTATGAGGACGACTACGCCGTCGCGCGGCAGTATCTGACCCAGGCGTCGTCGGTGACCTGGAAGCCGGACCAGCGGGTGCTCGTCTTCCGGTCGGCCCGCGTTGTGCCGACCGGTGTGGAAAACGTCTTCAATTACGAACTGGACGTGTCCTATTCCGTCGATGTGGACGGGGTCGCCACCCAGCTTCCCGAAGGAACCAAGGAAAATATTCCCGCCACCCTGACCAAGGTGGACGGACAGTGGCGCATTGCGGAACTCCCGGACGGGACGGCGATCCCGGAAGAAACATTCAAAGTCATCTACGGCGCCTATCCGATCTACTTCTATGACCCGACATATACGTACGCCGTGCCCGACGTCCGGTGGTTCATCAAAAAGAAGACGGTCAAGGCCATGACCAGCGCGTTGCTCGGCGGCCCGGCACCGTATCTAAAGGGTGCGGTTGTCAGCGCCTTCCCCTCGGGCATCAAGCTGGCCCGCGAATCGGTCCCGGTGGTTTCCGGCGCAGCGCAGGTGGACCTGACAGCGAAGGACCTCGTTGAGGCGTCCAATGAGGACCGGTTGCGGATGCAGACCCAGCTCGCCCTCACGTTCCGCAGCCAGCCCGACGTCATCAACGTGGAGCTCCGGGCCAACCAGGATCTGGTGCGCGTGGATGACAACGGTTCGGTGCTGCCGCCGATCCGGGACAAGAACGTTCCAGCCCGCCAAATCGCTGTCAGCAACAACGATCTAATCCGGTACGAGAACAACAGGATCTCGCCGCTTCCTGACATGCAGGCCGTGTCGGCCCTGGCGCCGCGGGTTCCGGCGGAGTCCCCGGTCTCGCAGGCCGTCGCCTTCCTCAACGCCGGCCGCGGGACGTTGTACTCCATCGTGCCCGGCCAGCCCGCACGCGCCCTGACCACCCGCGCCACCTTGACCCGGCCGTCTTTCGACCGGTACGACTGGGTCTGGACGGCGGGTCCGGGGGCCAGCGGCGCCACGGAAGTGATCGCCCACCGGCCGGGCGTCGTGACCGAAGGCACCGCCGTCCCGGCCGTCACCCTGTCGCCCGCCTGGCTTGCCGGGCGCTCCGTCAAGGAGGTTCGGATCTCCCGCGAAGGTACCCGCGCCCTCGTCCTGACGGAGCTGAATGGCAAGACCCGGGTCCAGATCGCCGGCATCGTCCGGGCAGCCGACGGCACCCCCAAGGAACTTACTGTGCCGACGACGCTGTTGGCGACGAACAATCCGGATCAAGGCGTGTGGGTCGATGATACGACGGTTGCCGTCATGAAGGGCTCCTCGACCGAGCCCGTCACCCCGGAGCTGCTGTACCTCACGTCATCCCAGCCGCAACAGCTCGCCCCGTGGCCGGGCCTCACCGCGCTCAGCGCCGGCAACGGCAGCGAAGAAATCTACGCCCAGTCCGCCGACGGCATCTTCCTGCGGCTCGGCAACGGCTGGTCCCCCCAGCTCAAGGGACCCATCGATCCGTCGTACCCGGGGTAGGGTTCCGGGCAGTTCCCTGCGGAAGCGGTTGTTCACAGCTGTCGCGCAGGCATGCTTCCGCCCGCGGTGATCTGCCCCGATTATCCACTTGTTATCCACTTAAGCTGCCACGGGCTGCTTTCGTCCGCCGCGGAGGCGGAAACTTGCCGGATGGAGACAACCGGATCAGCCCGCGACGGCGAGCAAGGCGGCCAAGCCGGCGGCCTACGCCGTCCCCGGAGCCGGGCCGGCGCGGGCCCCCGATGGCGCCCGCGCCCGGCCGACCCCGACCTTGCCCCGGAGGCCGCGCATGCGGCAAGACACCGCGGCGGTTACTGCCGGCCGCTGGCACGGCTCGCGGACTCGGCCGCGGCAGCCGCGGCCGAAGTCCTTGCGCTCGCAGCGCCGGTGGATTGCGTATGTTGTGGAGCAGAAGATCTGACGCTCTGCGGCGGTTGCGAACGGCACGTCCGTCAGTTGATGCGCCAACCGTTCCGGGCAGAGGCACAAGCCCCCGCCCTCATGGACGCCGACGGGTCCGTGCTCCTTCCGGTCGTGGCTGCTGGAACCTACCGCGCGGAGCTGGCGCAGACGGTCCTGTCCTTCAAGCGCCACGGCCAGCGACAGCTCGCCGAGGTGTTGTCCATCGGCCTGGCCCGGGCCATCAAGGCAGCCGCCGGGCAAGCCCCGGGACTGCTGCTGGTGCCAGTGCCGACCAGCAGCCGGGCCTACCGGAAGCGGGGGTTCAGCCCGGTCCACGTGTTGCTGGACCGGATGGGACGGACCCGGACCAAGGGGGAGCAGTACTGCCGGGTGAGCGCCGTCGTCGCCCTCCGGAAGACCGGACAGCGGGCCAGGGTGGCCGGGGCCTACTACAGCCTCCCCGGTATCGGGGCAGGACCCGGCGGGCAAAAGGGCTTGGGGCGTCAAGGCCGGGCGCAACGGGTGCGCGGATCCATGCGGGTGCGCCGCGGTCCGTTCTGTCCCGACCTGACGGGACGGCCCTGCATCATCGTCGATGATGTCCTCACTACCGGGGCCACGTTGGCCGAAGCTGCCCGGGCCTTGCGGGAGGCCGGCGCGCTGGTGCGGGGCGCCGTCGTCCTCGCCGCGACACGCCCGCCGGAGACGCGCAACCTGGGCGAGGCAGGCCGCCAGCTGGCGGAAGAAGGCCCCTCAATCAAAATATAAACCGAAAAAGGATGAATTAGAGGGGGCTATGAACTAACGTCGGAGATGGGTACCAAGAATAGATGTACCTGTCGATAGCGGCTCGGAAAGGGGCTCGACTGTCAGTCAGATCGGCCCCGGGAAGTACCGCCGTCGTGTCACCGAAGTCATTTGGAGGGCACCATGGAGTTCATGATCAGCGGACGTAATTTGACGGTCTCGGACCGTTTCCGCGAGTACGCCGACGAGAAGATCTCGAAGATCGCGTCGCTGGGGGACAAAGTCCAGAGAGTGGATGCGAAGGTTTCCAAGGAGACCAAGGCCCGGCAGACCGATGAGATGCTCACGGTCGAGCTCACCGTCCTGGGGCGGGGCCCCGTCATTCGAGCCGAAGCCAGCGCCGCTGACAAGTTTGCCGCGTTCGATCTCGCCTACAACAAGCTCCTCGAGCGCCTGCGCCGAGCAAAGGACCGCAAAAAGGTCCACCATGGCCGGCACACCCCCAAGTCCGTCACCGAGGCGACGGCCACCCTCGAGCCCGCCAGCACCAGCGAGCCCATCTACGTCGAGGCCAACCACTGGCAGGAGTCCAAAACGGCTGCCGCGGAGAAGTCGCCGTATGAGGTTGAGAACGATATCCCCGCCGGAGACTCGCCCGTACTCATCCGCCGGAAGGTCTTTCCCGCAGCATCGCTCAGCCTTGATGATGCAGTAGACAACATGGAGCTCGTGGGCCATGACTTCTATCTTTTCGTGGACAAGGAGACCAAGGCGCCGTCCGTTGTGTACCGCCGCGAGGGATGGACCTACGGAGTGATCAGCCTGGACCAGACGTGTGAGCCGGGGCAGGCTCCGCTGGAGGAGAAGATCCTGGCTTACCGCTCCGAGGATGAGCCCGCCAGCGCATAAGCTGGTGCCGACCATCCAATGAAGGGACAGGCGTGTAGGAAGTGCTGAGCCTCAAGCAGGCACGGCGGATCGCACTGGCAGCCCAGGGATTGGACAAGGTACGGCCCGCCGGACCCGTCAGCGCACGGGCGGTGGGCCGTACGTTTGCCCGGCTCCAGCTGGTCCAGATCGATTCCGTCAATGTTCTGGCGCGGAGCCACTATCTGCCGTTCTTCTCCCGGTTGGGCAACTATGACCGCGCCATCCTTTCCCGGATGGCCGGCACCCACCCGCGCCGCATGATGGAGTACTGGGCGCACGAGGCCAGTTTTATCCGTCCTGAGCATTTCCAGGACCTGACCCTGTGGCAAAACCGCTCCTGGGTGGGGGCGCACAACATGGACGCCGAACTGCAGACAAGTGTCGCGTCCCGCGTCCTTGCGGCGCTGGCCGACGGACCGCCGCTGACCGCCGCCGAGCTCACCGCCCGCCTGGGTCACATCGAGGACCGGCAACAGTACAAGTGGGGCTGGAACTGGAACGCAGTGAAAAGGGTTCTGGAGCACCTGTTCGAGGCGGGCCATATTTCGGCCGCATCCCGCACGGAGTCCTTCGAGCGGCGCTACACCCTCACGTCCAGGGTGCTCACCGAACGGCCAGCCGGGACTACCGGCACCCCGGAGGTGGGACCGGAGCGAGAGAACGCGCTGGTGCACCTCATTGATGCCGCCGCCCAGGCCCACGGCATCGGCACGCTGCGGTGCTTTGCGGACTACTTCCGGACGCCCATGCGTCCGTCCGGGGCGGCCGTGGCGCGCCTCGTGGACGCCGGAAGGCTCCTGCCTGTCACTGTGCGGGGTTGGGACAAGCCCGTGTACCGGCATGTCGAGGCGAAGCTGCCCCGCACCGCCACCGGCCGTGCACTCCTGAGTCCCTTCGACTCGCTGGTCTTTGAGCGGCGACGTCTCGAAGACCTTTTCAACTTCCACTACCGCATCGAGATCTACACCCCGGAGCCTAAACGCCGGCACGGTTATTACGTGCTGCCGTTCCTGCTCCGCGATGGAATGGTGGCCCGTGTGGACCTCAAAGCCGACCGCGCCAACGGCCTTTTGCTGGCGAAGGCGGCCTACGCGGAACCGGGAGCTCCCGCCGACACCGCCGTCGAACTCGCCGCCGAACTCAGGCTCATGGCAGAGTGGCTTGAACTGGACCGGGTTGTTGTGTTCCCGAAAGGGGACCTGGCGCCGGCGCTCGCCGACGCCATGTGCGGAGCGGGACGCGGTGGATCCGCTGAGAGGGAACAGGCGTAACCGCCGCTGCGTCTCTCCCGTAGACTAAACACGCCAGAATTCGGCAGCTTGAGACTGGGAGCAACTTCACGTGGCATCACTTATCGAAAAACTTCTCCGCACGGGTGACAAAAAAACCCTAAGGCAGCTGCGGAACTATGCTGATTCCATTAACGCCCTGGAAAGCTCCTTCCAGACCTTCAGCGACGCCGAGTTGCGCGAAGAAACAGACCGTCTCAGGGCCCGGCACGCTGACGGCGAAATACTGGATGATCTCCTGCCCGAGGCGTTCGCCGCAGTCCGTGAGGCCTCCTCGCGCACCCTGGGGATGCGCCACTTCGACGTCCAGTTGATGGGCGGCGCCGCCCTGCACCTGGGCAATATCGCGGAGATGAAGACCGGTGAAGGCAAGACCCTGGTAGCCACCGCTCCGGCCTACCTGAACGCCCTGACCGGCAACGGCGTGCACGTTATCACCGTCAACGACTACCTGGCCGAATACCAGTCGGACCTCATGGGACGGGTGTACCGGTTCCTGGGCCTGACGAGCGGCTGCATCCTGTCAAACCAGGACCCCTCCGTGCGCCGCGAGCAGTACACCGCGGACATCACTTACGGCACCAACAACGAATTCGGCTTCGACTACCTCCGCGACAACATGGCGTGGGACAGATCCGAGCTCGTCCAGCGCGGCCACCATTTCGCCATTGTCGATGAAGTGGACTCCATTCTCATCGATGAGGCCCGGACCCCTCTCATCATCTCCGGACCAGCCCAGGGCGACACCAACCGCTGGTACAGCGAGTTCGCCAAGGTGGTCACCCGGCTCAAGTCCGAGGAGGACTACGAAGTCGACGAAAAGAAGCGCACCGTTGGTGTGCTTGAAGCCGGGATCGAGAAGGTCGAGGATTACCTCGGCATCCACAACTTGTACGAGTCCGCCAACACCCCGCTGATCGGTTTCCTGAACAACGCCATCAAGGCCAAGGAACTGTTCAAGCGGGACAAGGATTACGTCATCCTCGACGGTGAAGTCTTGATCGTTGACGAGCACACCGGCCGTATCCTGGCCGGCCGGCGCTACAACGAGGGCATGCACCAGGCGATCGAGGCCAAAGAGGGCGTCGAGATCAAGGCTGAAAACCAGACCCTTGCCACGGTCACCTTGCAGAACTACTTCCGCATGTACGACAAGCTCGCAGGCATGACCGGTACTGCCGAAACCGAAGCCGCAGAGTTTATGAGCACCTACAAACTGGGCGTCGTCGCGATCCCCACCAACAGGGACATGACGAGGATTGACCAGGCCGACCTTGTCTACAAGAACGAGGCCGTCAAATTTGACGCCGTCGTCAAAGATATCGCCGAGCGGCATGAAGAGGGCCAGCCGGTCCTGGTTGGCACTACGAGCGTCGAGAAGAGCGAATATCTCTCCCGGCTGCTGGCCAAGGAGGGCATCCGGCACGAGGTCCTCAACGCCAAAAACCACGCCCGTGAGGCAGCGATTGTGGCCCAGGCCGGGCGCAAGGGTGCCGTTACTGTGGCGACCAACATGGCCGGCCGCGGTACAGACATCATGCTCGGCGGCAACGCCGAGTTCACCGCCGTCGCCGAGTTGGCTTCGCGCGGACTGGACCCGGAAGAGAACTCCGAAGAATATGAGGCAGCCTGGCCGGCTGCCTTCGAGGCCGCCAAGCAGTCCGTCAAAGACGAGCACGAGGAAGTCCTGACGTACGGCGGCCTGTACGTGCTTGGCACCGAGCGCCACGAATCACGGCGAATCGACAACCAGCTCCGAGGCCGCTCCGGCCGTCAGGGCGACCCCGGCGAGTCCCGGTTCTACCTGTCGCTGACGGATGACCTGATGCGCCTGTTCAACTCCGGGGCGGCGGAACGGCTCATGAACAGTTCCGTGCCGGACGACGTCGCCCTCGAATCCAAGCTCGTCTCCCGTGCCATCGCCTCCGCGCAAGGCCAGGTAGAGGGCCGCAACGCCGAACAGCGCAAGAACGTCCTGAAGTACGACGACGTCCTGAACCGCCAGCGCGAAGCCATCTACGGCGACCGCCGCCGCATTCTTGAGGGCGACGACTTGCACGAAAAGGTCCAGTTCTTCCTGGAGGACACCATCACCGCCTTCATCGAGCAGGCCACCGCTGAGGGCAATGGTGACGATTGGGACTTCAACTTACTGTGGTCGAACCTCAAGACGCTCTACCCGGTGAGTGTCACACCACGCGACGTCATCGACGAAGCCGGCGGGAAGTCCCGGATCACAGTCGAGTTCCTCAAGGATGAGATCCTTTCCGATGCCCGCCTCGTCTACCAGGCCCGTGAAGAAGCCATCGGGCACGAGAGCATGCGCGAACTCGAACGGCGCGTCGTTCTGTCGGTGATCGGCCGCAAATGGCAGGAACACCTCTATGAAATGGATTACCTGAAGGAAGGCATCGGGCTGCGCGCCATGGCCCAGCGCGACCCTCTGGTGGAATACCAGCGCGAGGGCTTCATCATGTTCCAGGCGATGATGGAGGCCATCCGGGAGGAAAGCGTCGGCTTCCTCTTCAACCTTGAGGTTGAGGTGACGCCCGCCGCAGACGTCGTCGTTGCGGACGCCGCGGGCCAGCACACCGAACACCAGGAACCGCAGATCCATGCCGCGGGGCTGGAGGCGCCCGAAAAACCGGCCCAGCTGCAATACACCGCACCCGGAGAAGACGGTACGGCCCAAACCCGTGTGGAGGCCAAAGTCGCGGGCCGCTCCGGCAACCCCGCCAAGGCCGGACAGGACGCGCCGCGCCGGCCGGGGAAAAAGAAGAAACGCTAACCGGCCGCGGGCAGTAAACCGCGGCCTGGACGGGGCGTGCAGTATGAGGAGCAGTCAGGAAAGAGGACCGGAGCATGTTCCGGTCCTCTTTCCTGGCTGCGCGTTCCTCCTTCCGTTGCTTCGAACAGCCAACCCCAGACGGCTACAGCGGCTGGGCCACGCGGGCCTCAGCCAATCTCCAGAACGGTGATCCGCCATGTCAGCCGGCACCGCTCCAACCGCAAGGCGACGGCCCGTACCCGCAGTTCCTCGACCACGACGGCGCTTGCTTCATAGATGTCAGCGGAAATGCGGCACGCCCGGACCGACCGGACCGAAGGATTGCGGTGCAGCCGGCCTGCAGTCGGACTCGCCCCGCACGGCACGCGCCGGGTCAAGGCGGCCCGGTGTTGCAGGGCAGCGAGGCAGCGTTCGTCGAGCCGGCGGGCCAGCTGCTGCGCCGGCCGGGTGCCGGCCAGCACTTCTATGGCAGCCTGGACGGTGCTGCGCAAGATTGCGCATACCTCCCGCTCCTCATCAGCCAGGCGCAACTGCGGAACTGCCGGAACGCGGGGACCGGCCGGAGGCTCGTCCGGCGCGCCGCCGCCGGCCACCAGGCGCAGTGGCGGGGCTATCGACGTGGCGGCTTCCGCAGCGGCATGGTGTCTGGTCAGGGCGGTCATGATGCTTCCTTTACTGGGGGAGTTTGGTGTTGTGCGGTTGCCGGGCCCCGGCTGGTATCTTCATCCGGCCATCACTCGCCGGCCGGAAGTCTCAATACCTGGCCGGGCCTCAGGAGGTTGGGGTTCCCGCCGATGATGTCCTTGTTGGCTTGGTAAAGCCGCGGCCAGTCCACGGCGATGTCCACGTCCGAGGCGAAGGGTCCAAGGCGGGCCGCCGACAAGCTCCAGAGTGAATCTCCGGGGCGTACTGTCACTTCGCTTGCCGGGCCGGGAGGCTGTTGGCGACGCGGGGGCTGCGCGGCCAGCGGCCAGGGGTCGACAACCGGACTGAGCGGCTGCCATTGCGGACCAGCGACGGCAGGGTTCGCCGCCGGTTGCCCGGGGTGGGGCGTGGGCCCGGGAAGCGCTGCGGCCGCGTCAGCCGCAGCGCCAGTTGCTGCCGGGACTGCGATCGGAGTCCACGCCACAGACGCTCTGGGGATGACGGCGGCATCCGTTACCGGTGCGGCGGTCGAAGCCACGGCCAGCGGGGCGGTGAGGAGGTGCAGTCCCAGCGTGGCCAAGGCCAGCCTGCGCATGAAGGCCGGGGCGAACTTTCCTGTCGCTGTTGCTGCCCGGAGGTTCCCCCGGCGTTCCAGGCAGGCGGCCACGACAGCAATGAACAGGGACAGGGCCCACCAGACGATGACAATCAGGCCGGCCATGTTTGCGGCGATCCCCAACTGGTCTTCGAATCCGAGCGACTGATGACGAGACGAGGAAGACCGCCAGCGCAGAAGGATGCTGCCTCCCGTCCCCGCAAGAACAAATCCCAGCAGCAAAATGGCGGCGGCCACAGCGGCATCAGCGCCAAGCCCGCGACGCCGCCCCGCGAGGGAATTGTTTGCTGCTACCCGCATGGAACTCCGCCTTAACCTGGATATCGATGACTACGTACATTTGATGCTGTTTGAGACTGTTTGACTTAGTTTGATCTATTTGAGCCCAGTTTGTCTAGGGTCGATTTTTTAGGTTGTGCGGTTGACCCCCGGTATCGGCAGGCCTACGCTGGCGCCATGCGCTGGGATGCCCTTTTTGCCGATCTGGAGACACAACTCGCCGCCAGCGAGCGGCTTGATCTCGACGCCGAAATCACCGAGCGGACACGGACCGAGGCGGCAGCGGTGGAGCTCACGGATCGGCTCCGGGGCTCGGTGGGGCAGCTGATCGTGGTTCAGTTGGCGTCCGGATCGGCGCTCGAGGGGACTCTAAGCCACGCAGGAAGCCAAGCCCTCGTGTTGGATGAACCACAGCACCAAGTGCTCGTTCCCTACGCCGCGGTGGTTCGATACCTCGGTCTTTCGAGGCTGGCCGTACCCGAATTGTCCAAGGTGCGACAGAGGCTGGGCCTGGCCAGTGCGCTGCGCGGGCTGGCACGGGACCGGGCTGCCCTGGCCGTCCTGCTGGCAGGCGGTCCGGCAGGAGAAACAACCCTCCATGGGGTGATTGACCGGGTTGGTCGCGACCATCTGGACCTGGCGGTCACCGGCGGTGGCGAGGACCGCCGGCGCGCCAACGTCCGGCAAATGGCGACGATACCCTTTGGCGCGTTAGCCGGGCTCAGGTCGGCCCGGAGGCCCGGGTCCGACGGCCGGCGGTACTAGGTGCGGCTTCCGGCGCCATCAGCAAGGCGCAAGTCACAAGACGCAAGACGCAAGAGGCAAGACACAAGACGCCAGACAGAAGACACAAGACGCCAGACAGAAGACACAAGACGCCAGACAGAAGACACCGAGGATGCCGGCCGTGGCCGTCCTGCCCGGGTATCGCGGCGCATCCGGCTCAGCGGGCTTTGGCCTTGGCTTCCTCGATCATCCGGCCGGCTTCCGCGTAGCGCTCCTCGATGTACTGCTCGAGCATCTTTTCCTCAACACGCCACTGGCCACGGCCGCCCACCTGGATGGCCTTGAGTTCACCGCTGCGCACAAGTGCGTAAGCAGCGGGAGCGTTAATCTGGAGCTGCTCTGCGACGTCGGCGAGGGTCAGGAATCGTGGCATATGTTCATTTTGCCATCAATGGCATCATTTGAGGCTCTTATCCACAGTCCGGCCCACTTCGTTCCAGCATCTTCCCGTCCGGGCGCGAAGACGTAACAATGTAGGGGCCACGCCATTGCGGGGCGGCGACTACAGGGGGAGCGGGCGCATGAGTGTGGGCACGGTAGCTGCCGGAGCACGGCTGAAGAGGCCATCCTGGAAAGACCCCCGGCTCCTGGTGGGCATCCTGCTCGTCCTGGCCTCGGTCGCGGGCGTCGTTTCCCTCGTCGGGGCTGCCGACCAGACCGTCGAGGCATACACCGCCCGGGAAGCGATTGCCGTCGGTGAGAAGCTGACCGCGGACAAGCTGAACCGCGTCAAGGTCCGCCTTGGTGACGTGGAGCAGTACTATCTCACCCCGGCCTCCGGTCTTCCCGACGGGCTTGTTGCTGTCCAGAGAATCGGCAAGGACCAGCTGGCGCCGCGCGCGAGTTTCGGTCACCCAGACGGCCTGGACCGGAAACCGGTCGCCGTCACTGTCGATGAGGCTTTGCCGGCACAGGCCGCTGCCGGCTCGCGGGTGGATGTGTGGGTGGCGCTGCCGGATACCCGCAACGGATTCAATCAGCCGGCCCTGCTGTTGCCGGGGGCTGAAATCGCCCAAATCACGCCAGGCAGCACCGCTTTGGGGTCCGCGCGGTCCACTGTCGTGATGGTGCTGGTGACCAACGAGCAGATGCCGAACCTGCTGGGTGCCCAGGCGAATAAGGCCAAGATCTCGGTGGTCTGGAATCCCGGCGGTTCATCCCGATGAGTATCCCGGTAGTCACCGTCGGCGGCTCGAGAGAGGACCTGGTGGGCGGGCTGGAGCGCCTTCACGGGCCGGTGTCAGTGGTCCGGCGGTGCCAAGAACTTGCGGAGCTGCTGGCGGCCTGCCAGGGAGGATTGGCCCGTGCGGCGGTCGTGGCCCAGGGCAGTGAGGAGTTGACGGCGTCTCTGGTGGACCGGCTGTCCGCCGTTGGCGTCGCCGTCGTGGCCCTGACCGACAGCCCGGAGGAGAAAACCCGGCTGCGGGGCATCGGCGTCGCCGCCGAACTCACCAGCGTCGATGCCCCTACCCTCGCCGGACGCATCATGGCGTCCGTTGCACAACTCGCTGGCACCGAACGGAGGCTGTGGCCGGCGGCCAATGCCGGTCTTGCTGAACCGGGCAGGGACCCCGGCGGCGCGGGCAGCCCTGCCACGGGGGGTGTTGAAAGCCCGGGCACAGGGCAGATCATTGCCGTGTGGGGACCCGTCGGCTCGCCGGGACGGACCCTGCTTGCCGCCAACATGGCAGGCGAACTCGCCGCGGACGGCAAGTCCGTGCTGTTGGTCGACGCAGACAGCTACGGCGCCAGCGTCGCAGCCATGCTGGGGCTCTTGGACGAAGCGGCAGGACTCGCGCAGGCTTGCAGGCTTGCCGATCAGGGCCTGCTCGATCCGGAGGCGCTGCTCAGGATCGCAACCCCGGTGGTGACAAAGACGGGCACCTTCCGCGTATTGACCGGAATTACCCGTGCCGACCGCTGGACAGAACTCCGCGCCGCGGCCCTTTCCCTGGTGCTGGCCAGGGCCAGGCAGGTGGTGGAGGTCATCATCATCGACACCGGGTTTTGCCTCGAGTCCGACGAAGAACTGAGCTTCGACACCATGGCTCCGCGGCGAAATGCTGCGACGTTGCGGAGCCTCGAGGTGGCGGACACGGTGTTTGCTGTAGGGCTGGCTGACTCCATTGGGGTGCCGAGGCTCGTTCGGGGCCTCGCGGAACTTCAAGCCGCTGTCCCGCACGCATCCCCGCAGGTAGTGCTGAACAAGGTCCGTCCGTCTGCGGTGGGACGATTCCCGGAACGGCAATTGCGTGACGCCTGGGAGCGGTACGGGCCCACGGTGCCGCTGGGGGCATTCCTTCCCGCGGATCCCGCCGCCTGTGATGCGGCGCTGCTCGCCGGGTCGCTGTTGCTTGAGTCCGCCCCCGACTCTCCGCTCCGGAATGCCATCGCATCCCTGGTTTGTGCACCCGTCCAAGGAAAAAGTCATTCCTCTGTATTTTCTTCCACAGCAAGGCGCCGTCTTAAGCGTTAGGCTCGCTGAAAGAGCCGCAACGAAGCGGCCGTGAACTTTTTATGGAGGCGTTTGTCGATGTCGTCTGGGTCCAGCGTGGAGGATCAAACCGTTTCGATCGGTGCCGAAGCGGGCTACCTGAGGGACTACTACGAGCACCTCGCCGGAGAAGACGCCAGGGGGTATCCCCAGGAGCTCCTGGCTTCCCGGGCGTCCCTGCACAAGGATGCTGCCGTGAACAGGTTCCCGGGACGGGCCAGCATCACGATCTCCGACGAAACCGACCGCAGTGTTGTTTACATCGTCACCGATGACATGCCCTTCCTCGTCGACTCCGTCAACGCGGAACTGGTCCGGCAGAATGCCCCCATCCACCTGGTGATGCACCCGCTGTTTGTTGTGACCCGCAACCGCCAGAGCGGGGAGCTCGTCAAGGTCTCCCGGGTCCCCTCCCACCTGGGGATCTCCAGCGGTGACACAGCGGCGATGCCCAACCTTTCGCACCTGATCGCCCAGGGCGACAACGCTTCGCATATGGAATCCTGGATTGCCGTCGAAATTGATCTCGTGGACGAGGCGAAGCGTGCGGCGCTGATCGAGGGTATCGGCCGTGTGCTCGCTGACGTGCGGGCCGCCGTCGAGGACTGGCCGAAGATGCGCAGCCGGGCACTTCAGATTGCCAAGGGCCTGGACACCGTGGCCGATGCCGCGCAGATCGCCGAGCTCCGCCAGGCCCAGGAGCTGTTGCGCTGGCTGGACGATGGAAACTTCACGTTCCTCGGCTACCGCGAATACGAACTCAAGACCGAATCCGGCGAGGACGTGCTGGAACCCCGCGAAGACAGCGGCCTGGGGCTGCTGCGCGGCAGCGCCGACACACCCCACCAGATCCAGCACCTCACCGAGACGGGCCGTAAAAAAGCCCGGGAGAAACGTGCACTGGTCATCACCAAGGCCAACTCCCGCTCCACCGTGCACCGTTCCGCGTACCTGGATTACATCGGGGTAAAGAGTTTCGACGCGGCCGGTAACGTCAACGGCGAACGCCGCTTCATCGGACTCTTCGCCACAACGGCCTACTCCGGCTCCGTGCGCGACATCCCGGTAGTGCGTGAGAAGATCGCCGCGGTACTGAACGACGCCGGGTTCCCGCCGGATTCGCACTCCGGCAAGGACCTCCTGGGCATCCTCGAAACTTACCCCCGCGACGAGCTGTTTCAAGTTGAAGTTCCCGATCTGGCGGCCATTGCCACGGGCATCCAGCGTCTGCAGGAGCGGCGCCGGACCAGGCTGTTCCTTCGGCCGGACATTTACGGGCGATTTATGTCCGCGCTCGTTTATCTTCCGCGGGACCGCTACACCACGAACGTCCGCCTCCGCATCGAGCAGGAACTGCGCCAGACCTTCGACGCCGTGTCCATCGATTACGAGGCGCGGATGACGGAATCAGCGCTGGCGCGTCTCTTCTTCCGGATCAGGCTTCCCAAGAACGCCGATGTCAGCAACGTCAGCAGCGACGACCTCGAAAAGCGGCTGGTCCGTGCTGCCCGCTCGTGGAGCGAAGGCATCGCCGAGGTCCTGCGCACCCAGGCCGATGCGGCCGGGGGCCTCACAGACGACGGCGCCAAAGGCCTCGCCGGCGTGTGGGCGGAAGCCTTCCCTGCAAGCTACCGCGTCGACTACGAAGTAGAGGATGCCCTCACCGACATCGCACGCTTCGAGAAGTACGGCGCTGCACCGGAGCACGCCGGGGAAGGCGTCAAGGAACAGCCCGGCGTCCACGTCTACCTCCCCGAAGGGGCAGGAGCGACCCTCGAAGAGGACGCCCGCGTCAAGCTCTACATGCTGGAGCCCAAAAGCCTCAGCCAGATCCTGCCCTACTTTCACAACCTGGGGCTCGAGGTACTGGACGAACGTCCATTCGAGATCGAGACCGCGGACCACCGCGACTTTTTCCTCTACGACCTCGGCCTGAAGTACCCCGCAGGGGTGGACCCCCTGGAAACCGGGCAGCTTCTTGCCGACTCCTTCGGCGCCGCGGTCTCCGGAGCCGTGGAGTCGGACAGCTTCGACCGGCTGGTCCTGCGGGAGGGAATGCACTGGCGCCAGGTGGTGGTGCTGCGGGCCTACGCCAAATACATGCGGCAAATGGGCAATACCAACTCCTACGGATTCCTCGCCGATACCTTGCTGGCCAACCCTGAGGTCAACCGCGGCTTGAATGACCTTTTTGAAGTCCGCTTCGATCCCGCGCTGGGCGGCGACGCCCGCCAGGCAAAGCAGGAGGAAGTCCTCACCGCCCTCGACGCAGCGATCGAACAGGTCGCAACGCTGGATGCCGACAGGGTGCTGCGGACCTTCAAGAACTTGATCCAGGCCACTCTGCGGACAAACCACTACCAGAACAAGGCGCATCTGAGTCTTAAGCTGGACCCGTCAGTCATTGAAGGACTGCCGTTCCCGACTCCCATGTTTGAAATCTGGGTTTATTCGCCCCGGGTCGAGGGTGTGCATCTGCGTTTCGGCAAGGTGGCACGCGGCGGGCTGCGCTGGTCGGACCGGCGTGAGGACTTCCGCACCGAAATCCTGGGCCTGGTCAAGGCCCAAACCGTCAAGAACGCCGTCATTGTGCCCACCGGCGCCAAGGGCGGGTTCTACGCCAAGCAGCTCCCGGACCCGGCCTCGGACCGTTCCGCATGGATGGCTGAGGGCATCGAAAGCTACAAGACGTTCATCCGCGGGCTCCTGGACGTCACCGACAACCTCGTGACAATGCCGGAGGGCGAACGGCTGGTGCCACCGGCCGACGTCGTACGGCATGACGACGATGATTCCTACCTCGTCGTCGCGGCCGATAAGGGGACCGCGTCCTTCTCCGACATCGCCAACGGGCTGGCCAAGGAGTACGGGTTCTGGCTTGGCGACGCATTCGCCTCCGGCGGCTCTGTCGGGTACGACCACAAAGCGATGGGCATCACCGCCCGCGGGGCCTGGGAATCCGTCAAACGGCACTTCAGCGAGCTTGACCTGGATACCCAGTCCGAGCCTTTCACTGTGGTGGGCGTCGGTGACATGTCCGGCGACGTCTTCGGCAACGGGATGCTGCTCTCCAAGCACATCCGGCTGCTCGCGGCCTTTGACCACCGGCACATTTTCCTGGATCCCACTCCGGACGAGGCTGTTTCCTTTGCCGAACGCCAGCGGCTCTTCGAGCTGCCCCGTTCGTCCTGGGACGATTACAACAAGTCCCTGATCAGCCAGGGTGGCGGCGTCTTCGCCCGTCAGGCGAAATCGATTCCGGTCTCGGAGCAGGTCAGGTATGCGCTCGGATTGCCGGAAGGGACCACGAAGCTCAGCCCGCCCGAACTGCTGCGCGCCATCCTGCTTGCTCCGGCCGATCTGCTCTACAACGGCGGCATCGGCACGTACGTCAAGGCCGGCACGGAAACCCATTCCGAGGTGGGCGACAAGGCCAACGACTCCATCCGGGTCGACGGCCGCGACCTGCGCGTCAAGGTGGTTGGGGAGGGTGGCAACTTAGGCATGACCCAGCGTGGCCGGATCGAGGCGGCCCTGCAGGGTGTCATCTTGAACACCGACGCGATCGACAACTCCGCTGGCGTGGACTGCTCGGACCATGAGGTCAACATCAAGATTTTCGTTGACCGGATGGTCGCGGCGGGGAAGCTCGATCCTGCGGAGCGGTCGGAGTTCCTGGCGTCGATGACCGACGAGGTCGGCCGGCTGGTGCTCGAGGACAACATCGACCAGAACATCCTGCTGCTCAATGACCGGATGCGGGTTTCCGAGTGGAGCCCTAGCTACGAACGCCTCATGGACTGGCTGGAGAAATCGGCGGACCTCAAACGTGACCTGGAGGCGCTGCCCACTACGGAGACGCTCCGCGAGCGGCTGGAGCAGGGGCAGGGCCTGACCTCGCCTGAGCTGTCCGTGCTGGCGGCCTACGCCAAGATCGAACTCGCCTCGGCGCTTCGGGACAGCGACCTCGCCGAGGACCCCTGGTTCCGGGCGACCCTGCGGGCTTATTTCCCGCAGCAGCTGCGGGACAGGTTCGATGCAGACCTGGACACCCATCCGCTGCGCCGCGAAATCATCGCGACCGTAGTGGCAAACGACATGATCAACATGGGCGGCATCACCTTCGCGTTCCGCGCCATGGAGGAAACCTCCGCCACTGAGGCCGCGGTCGCCAAGGCTTTCGTGGCACTCCGTGAAGTCTACGAACTGGACATCATGGTAGGGGAACTGAACGAGCTGCCCGCGTCGTTCCCGACGGAGCACTGGAGCACCATTCACCTGGATATCCGCCGGCTTCTGGACCGGGCGGTACGGTGGATCCTGAGCCAGAGCAACGCCTCCCGGCCCATCGCCGAGACCGTGGCCGAATTCAAGCCCCTGATGGATCCCATGCGGTCACGCCTGCTGGACTACCTGCGTGGCCAGGACCGTGACCGCGTGGCCGAGTGGCTGGAAAAGGCGCGTAGCTGGGACGTTCCCGAAGATCTGGCGCACCGCTGGGCTGAACTGTTCGAGAGCTTCGTGCTGCTCGACGTCGCCAAGATCGTCCATGTGAGCCCGGAACCGGTCGAGAACATCGCCCATGTCTACTACGCGGTATTCAACCGTTTCCACGCCGACTCCCTGCTGGAGCGGATCACCAAACTGCCCCGGGAGGACCGCTGGCAGGCCCTGGCACGGGCGGCCCTGCGTGATGATCTCTACTCCACAGTGTCCGATATGACGAAGGCGGTTTTGGAGTCGTCACCTCCGGAGATGCCGGCGGAGGAACGCCTACTGGCGTGGGAAAGCCAGAATGTTGAGCAACTGGACCGTGCCAGGAGCATGTTCGACGAGGTCAATGCCCTCGAGGCCGATGACATGGCCTCGCTGTCGGTAGCATTGAGGCTCTTGAGGTCAATCGTTCGACGCTAGGGCAGCAGCAGCTGCTGCCGGCGTTTGCAAATGGAGGTGCTGTGGCAATCTTTACGGACCCTATCAGGGAGCATGCTGATTTTGGGCCGGGGGATGCCGAGTGGCTGCACCTCCTGGTCGGCGACTGGCAGATGGTCGCCGACCTGGCGTTCGCGGACCTGGCGCTGTGGTTTCCGCATCCCGAGTTCGGCTACGTAGCACTGGCCCACGTCCGTCCGTCCACCTCGCACACGGTGTTCCACGCCGACTTCGTGGGGGAGGGGATCCGGTCGGATCTGCAACCGCTCGTCGACAAAGCGTGGGAAAGCCGGACGATTGAGCGATCCAACGAGACCAACTGGAGCAGCGACATGGCCCTCCGGGTGGAGGCCGTGCCAATGGTCCGCAATGGCCGGACCCTCGCCATCGTCACCACCCACATGGATCTCTCGAGCTCCCGTATGCCGTCCCGGCTGGAGTTGACGTACCGGCAATGCGCCTATGACCTGTTGCGGATGGGAACGCTGGGGCTGTGGCCGGACTTCGCCTCGCCCACCGGTTCGCGCCGCGGCGCCCCCCGCGTCGGTGACGGTCTGATCCGGCTCGATGCCGAGGGAATCGTCCAGTACGCGAGCCCCAACGGGGTTTCCGCGTTCCGGCGGCTCGGCGACGGCGAGTCCCTCGAGGGCCGAAGCCTGGCCGAGGTCACGGCCGGCTTGCTGAAGGACCGCCGCCTGGTGGACGAGACCCTGCCGCTGGTGGTCACCGGACGCATGCCGTGGCGCAGCGAAATCGAGTCCCGCGGAGTCAGCCTGTCGCTGCGGGCGATCCCGCTCCGCGATGAGCAGCACCGGTTCGGCGCGCTGGTGCTTTGCCGGGATGTCAGCGAGCTGCGGCGCCGGGAGATGGAACTCGTTACCAAGGACGCCACCATCCGGGAAATTCATCACCGGGTGAAAAACAATCTGCAAACCGTTGCCGCGCTGTTGCGCATGCAGTCCCGGCGCATGGTCAGCGACGAGGCCAAACAGGGACTTGAACAGGCGATGCGGCGTGTGGCCACGATCGCCCTCGTGCATGAGACGCTGTCCCAGGGCCTGACCCAGAGCGTCGACTTTGACGAGCTTATCGGGCGCCAGTTCCGCCTCTCCGCCGAGGTTGCGTCACCGTCGCAGCAGGTCAAGACTGAGCGTTCCGGACTCTTCGGCGATCTGCCAAGTGACTTCGCCACTCCGCTGGCGTTGGTCATCAACGAACTGGTGACAAACGCCGTCGAACACGGCTTGGAGGGGCGAACCGGAACCGTCTGGCTGGCAGCGGACCGGTCAGAGAGCGAGGACGGCGATGAACTGCTGACCGTGACGGTGGCGGACGACGGCGTTGGCATCCCCGCCACACCCTATGTGGAGGGACTCGGCCTGCAGATCGTCCGCACCCTGGTGACCAGCGAACTCGGTGGGAGCATTCAGTGGAAGGCCAGGGACGGTGGCGGGACGGCTGTCCAGATTGTCCTGAGCCTGGCCAAACGGTAGCCGGCCGGCGGGCCGGCCCCGGGCCTGCCCCGTTGGCGGGGTACCGTTGGCGGGCTTAACGGAGTATGGCCGAAGACCTAGGTCTGCGGCCATACCTTTCCGACGGTGAGTCAGGAACGCGGGGTCAAGAGGCGCGGCGGGCGCGGGCTGCGCGCCGCTTGAGCGCGCGGCGTTCGTCCTCGCTCATGCCACCCCATACGCCGGCGTCCTGTCCGGACTCGAGGGCCCACTGCAGGCACGTGTCGACCACGGGGCATCGACGGCAAACACTCTTGGCTTCCTCGATCTGCAGGAGAGCAGGACCGGTATTTCCGACGGGGAAGAAAAGCTCCGGGTCCTTGTCAAGGCACGCTGCGCGGTTACGCCAATCCATGCTGATCAGTCACTCCATTTCTTGGGCACTCATTAAATGCCTTTGTGAAATTATTCACTAGAGGCTTCATAAAAAAGGGGCCCTGTGGGCCCCCTCGGTCATCTGGATTAAGCGTGTCATGTTAACGCTGCGTAAACAAGGGGTTTCCCACTGCAAGATACGGTGGGATCGTGAGCGATGCATCACATTGGCTGGCGGCGCCGGTGCACTTAGCCGACCATGTCCGGTACTGTGCCAGTGTGTCAAGAGCAGCCAACAACCCCTCCGAGCCCGGCCGCGACGGCGATAGCTCCGGACCCCCTGCCGGCCCCGGCGATTCCCGAACGGGCACGCACGGGCGCCCCCCGGGAATTTTCATCATCGCGGTCATTGTGGCGGTGGAGGCGACAGCCCTGCTGGCGGCAGCCGTCTGGTACGGGAGTCAACTTCTAACCGGCGCTCCGGTGCTGTCGTTCTGGGGCGCGGTGTTCACCCTCGGACTTCTTCTGGCGTTTTCGGCCTGGCTCTATGCAGTCTCAACGTTTCTGTTCCGCGGCTACCGGTGGCCGCGTGCCGGGGCCCTGGTGGCGCAGCTCTTCACCCTCACCATCGGTTTTCCCACGATGTCCGGCGGATACCCCCTGGCAGGTCTGGCCATGCTGGTCCCGGCGGTCGTGGCGATCGTCTTGCTGTTCGATAAACGCGTCATCTCGTTCACTTCGCGCGCCGGCGGATCGCCCCCCGCGCTCTAGCCGGGCCAGTACCGGGCGGCCCTCACCCAACGCTCCGGGCATCTGCCGAAGCATCGAATGCCAACTGCACCGCGCAGGTGCGCCCCTCTGAGATCAGAACGGCTCGTCCCGGAGGAGGACTCTGCTCCAGTTCGAACCGAACACCAAACAACTCTCCGTCCATCTGTGTCCGGGGGGCAATAAGAAGGCCGCGGCCTTGATTCACCGCATCCTGGGCCAGTGCTATCCGTTGCCGAATGGCCGAGCTGAAGCCGGCAGTCAGGATCACGCGCCAGCCGAGGTTGTGCAGCAGATGCAGCCGGTTGTTCGTCTCGGGTGACTGCAGATCAAGGTCATCGGCCAGGAGAATCGTTTCTGGATCCAGTGCTGCGGCGCGTGCAGCATCATGGATTCCGGCCCAGAAACGTTCCGGATCGTTCGCCGCCGGCGGCCGGATGAAACCCTTATGTGGATTCAGGCCGGGCAGTGCGGAGAGCAGCGACGTCTTTCCCGAGGTGGGGCCACCAAGCACGGCAAGCACCCCGCCGTTCGGCACATGGACTTCCGCCGGGAGGAGTTCATCGCCGGTGACCCCCAGCCACAACCGGTCAGGCAGTGGCATAGTTTCAGCCGCCGCCGATGTGCTGGGCCTGGGCAGTGCCGGCCCGCCGGGTCCCGCTCCGCCCGGACTGATCCGGAGGAGGACCTCGGCTGCAGTCACCTGAACGGGCAGGGCCTCGACGCGGAAGGGCCGGGCACGGACGGCGGCTCGGCGGCGGCGGACGGCCGGGGGGAGGGGCCCGAACAGCTGGCCGACGTTGCCGGAAGTTGAGGGTGTGATGGACATCGGCCCAAAAACGACAACCCTGCCGGCTTGAGTTCCGGTGGCCGGCAGACGTGGCCAAGTAAGCCGTGCCTCTTCCGTGGATCCGACCGGCAGGAAGATCCGGTTGGGCAGGGCGGCGAAGAACCGAGAAGTCACGAGTTCGCGTTCACCGGCCACCAGCACGGTGATTCCCGCCCGTCGGCCGTCACGGACGATGTCCTGGAGTAAGTCTTCGGCCCACGCCAGCGGGCCGGCCCTGAACGCGGAGACCCAGGACCCCCAGCCGTTTAGCGCAAGGAGGAGGGCCGGCGGCCCGGCAGAGTGTTCTCCGGTCAGCCTCCGGGTCATTTCCGCCGCAATGCGCTCCAGGACCCGTGCGGCCCGGCGGAGTTCGTACAGCCCCACAACTGCCCCCACCCTGGGCGCGGTCGCAGCTGCACTGAACGTCCCGCCGGCATCCAGGAGGTATATATGTGAGTCGTTATCACAGGTGAGGAGCTGTTCCACGATGAGATCCATGGCGGCATCGGCGCCTCCTGTGAGACCCGAAATCAGAGCCAGATGTCCCTGCATGCGGGGGTGCCAACCGAACTCGGTGACGCGTTGTTCCCCGGGCAGGTCCAGCAGGCCCAGTCTGATGCGACCGCGGCTGCCGTCCGCAGGGAAGGGCAGTTTCGCGGGGAGTGGGCCAGCGACGGGCCGTCGCGGTCTCACGCCGCCGCCGGCCTCCCACAGGGCACTTATGGTGTCCGTGAGTTGCTGGACCGCCGGCGACTGCGGCGCATGGACGTCTCCCGGCCGGCCGGTCCCCGGGCCCGTCCCTGCGCCCTCATGCCGGCCTGCCGGCGGGCTGGCCAGATATTCCGCCGCTTCCATTACGGCGGTTGTGTGCCCCGGTCCGAGCGCGGGCGGCGTTACCGCGGCAGTCTGGAACTCCTCGGGAGCTCCGTTTCCGCGGACGAGAAACGCGCGGCCCGGCGTCGAGACCGGTATGGCTGCGGCCAGCGGGGAATTAATGACGTCGAGGGATTCCAGCTCGGATTGGACCCTTAGGGCGATGCAGCTGGTCACGTTCGCGCGGATGTCCGCGGAGACAGCGCCTTGGGGACGTTGGGTGGCCATGATGAGGTGTACTCCCAGGGCGCGGCCGACGGCGGCGATCCGCATGAGCTCCGCGAGGGCCTGGGGCGCCTCGTCGAGCAGGATTCTGAACTCATCGATAATGAGGACCAGATGTGGCAGCGACCGCCCGGCCGGGCTCAGGGCTTCGTAGGACGGCAGGTCGGCGGCCTGGTGTGCGGCGAGGAGTTCCTCCCGGCGGCGTACCTCGGCCCGCAAGGAGGCAAGGGCCCGCGCCACTTCTTCAAGGGCGAGGTCCGTGAGCAGGCCCACACAATGAACCAGGCCGGCCAACGGCTGCAGTGCCGAGCCGCCTTTGAAATCAATAAACAGCAGGTTGACCCGGTTCGGTGGATGCGCAGCCGCGAGTCCGGCAGCCAGTGTCCGCAGCAGTTCCGATTTGCCGGAACCGGTAGTGCCCGCCACCAGGATGTGGGGGCCGTCCGCTTGGAGATCCAGCCGCAGGGGGCCGGATCTTCCGACCCCGACCACGACGGGAAGCCCAGGCCCGGCGGCCGACGCTTCCCAACGGGCGGAGATGCCAGCGGCTGAAACCGGCAGCAGCCCGCTGAGGGAACAAACGTCGGGAAGGTCGGCCGGGGGTGACAACGCAGGGGCTGCTGTCGCCAGTCGACGGCAACTGCGGTCAAAGACGCGGGACGGAACGAGATCGGGAATAAATTCCAGCGTCGGGGAGCGGACCGATGACAACCGCGCAGTGCGCTCGCCGAGCACCAGGGCAGTGCCGGCGGCCGGTGGTGCTGCCGGATCGGAGGTGCAACAGAGCACCTGCCAGCCGCGGCTGACCGCTGCAGCACAAATTCCGGTGGCTCCCGCCCCTGTGGCAATGATCAGCACCCCTCGCTCAAACCCGGTTCCCGGGCCGGCCGCCAAGGTTCTCAAGGTGGCACCGGCCTCCGCAGTCAGCAATGCGCCCGGCAGGAAGCGGGCGGCAAGCAGCGGCGGGGGTGGGCCCTGGATGAGGATCCGGGTACGCCCGGCAGCGGGGTAGCTGGCAAGCTGCAGCACGAAGGACCTGATTAGTCCCGCGACAGCTGTTTCCGGGCCCCGGAGGGTCGTCACCGGAGTGGCAGGATCCAGCGTCACGGGCATCAAACCGAGCGGAGGTGGCCGAAACCCCGGGCCGGGAGGTTCCAGCCTGACGTTTGCGTCCTGCGGCAGGAGGCCGAGCCGCAGCCAGACCGGGCCCGGGTCGATGGCGGGAGCCGGACGGGGGCCAGGTTGCGCGGACCACCCATGCAGGGACAGTTCGCCGGGGGAGGGTGCGGCCCGCCGGCGTCGTTCTGCGTCTTCCCCGGCAGCCGCGGCGACGGCCGCCCGCAAATCGAGGCGCTGCCTTCGACCCGCTACAACGGGCACCAGAATCGAAGCCGCGGACACCGCGGTGAAAGCCAGAAAGATCCACATGCCCGTCAGGAGTGCCATGCCCACACCGATGGCCAGGGGCAGGACAGCACCCAGCAGGAGGGCCGCCCGGTTGACGGAAAGAACGGGATTGCTGACGATCAGAGGATCCGAGACGTCTGATCCGGCAGTGGCCGGGATGTCGGTGTCCGTGGAACCCCCGAAAACCAGGGACATCGACGAACTGCCGCACCGGATTATCGAGTCTGTGGAAACGGCCGCCGTGCCCACCTTCCTGCCGTCCACACTGACCCCGTTGGCGCTCCCGAGATCGCTGAGGGTGACGGCGGATTCCGTCACGTCCAGCTGCGCATGTTCGCGGGACAACTCCGCGTCCGGGATGGAAATTTCCGTGCCGGCGCGTCCGATGCGGAACCGGCCGCGCCGTAAGGGAAAGATCATTCCGGCGCCGGGACCGCTGTGGACGGCCAGGACGAGAGGGGCCGCGGCGGGCACGGTGGATGCTGTTGCGCCGTCGACTATGGCCCCGTCCACCGGAACTGCCCCGTCCACCGGAACTGCCCCGTCCACCAGAACTGCCCCGTCCACGAGGGGGCGCACGCCGACGCGCAACCCGGCCACCGCGATCCGGTCCACGCTCAGGTGTCCGGTCCCGAAGCGACGGGAGAGTGCCGCCTCAAGTTCTGCGCCTGCACATCCGCCATCGACATCGATGCTCAGCTCCACCGGGCCGGAGGCAAGCGCTGACCCGGGCGCCGGCACGAGAGTGCAGTGCAGCATCATCGGGGAGGGACCTTTCCGGCGGCGATCATTAGTGTCCACGGTAGGCGGGGGAGCAGCGTCCCATCGAAGCGGAAAACCGCTATGTGGACAGCGGGCACGACCCCGGTAACCGCTGTAGAGAACAGGGCCACGGCGGGCCCCGGGCGGGGCCCCGATTCGCCGGTTCGCAGGTTGTCTCGGGTAGGCTGGAGCAGCAGACAATGCACAATGTTGCGCTGCCCACATTCGAACCAGGAGATTTTGTGACCGCTGACCTCGTCATCGTAGGGTCAGGCTTCTTTGGCCTGACAATCGCAGAACGGGCCGCCACAGAGCTGGGCCTCAAGGTCGTCGTCATCGACCGCCGCCACCATGTCGGAGGCAATGCCTACAGCGAAAAGGAAGAGACCACCGGTATCGAAGTACACCGGTACGGCGCCCACCTTTTCCACACCTCAAACGAGCGCGTCTGGGAGTACGTCAACCGTTTCACGACGTTCACGAACTATGTTCACAAGGTGTATGGCGTTCACAAGGGCGAGGTCTACTCCCTGCCGATCAACCTGGCCACCATCAACCAGTTCTTCCGCGCCAACTTCACCCCGGGTGAGGCGCAGGAACTGATTAAAGAACAAGCCGGGGAACTGGCCGGTACGGATCCGCAGAACCTCAATGACAAGGGCATCCAGCTCATCGGCCGTCCGTTGTATGAGGCTTTCATCAAGCATTACACCGGCAAGCAGTGGCAGACGGATCCCAAGGACCTGCCCGCAGGCATCATCTCCCGCCTCCCGGTGCGGTACAACTATGACAACCGCTACTTCAATGACAAATACGAAGGCCTGCCGACCCACGGCTACACCGCCTGGGTGGAAAAGATGGCGGAGCATCCGAACATCGAAGTCCGGCTCAACACCGACTTCTTTGACGAGTCGCAGGAGTTCAGCAAGAACAAGGTAGTGGGCAACATCCCGGTCGTCTATACCGGACCCGTGGACCGGTACTTTGATTTCGCTGAGGGCGACCTCTCCTGGCGCACCATCGACTTCGAAGAGGAAGTGCTCGACGTCGGCGACTTCCAGGGAACGTCGGTAGTGAACTACAACGACGCGGATGTCGCCTACACGCGCATCATTGAGCCGCGCCACTTCCACCCGGAGCGCGACTACCAGACGGAGAAGACCGTCATCATGCGCGAGTTTTCCCGTGCGGCCGAGAAGGGCGACGAGCCCTACTACCCGATCAACACCGCCGCCGACCGCGAACGCCTGGTCAAGTACCGTGACCTCGCGGCGGCCGAGAAGGACGTTCTGTTCGGCGGACGCCTCGGCACGTACAAGTACCTCGACATGCACATGGCCATCGGGTCGGCGCTGACCATGTTCGATAACAAGATCCGCCCGCACTTCGAGGGCGGCGCCACCATTGAAAGCGGAGGAGTGGACGCGTGATGACCACTGAAGAGTCGTCCTCATGGAGCGCTCTTCAGAGGGTGATCCTCCCATCGGCCGATCAGACGGACACCATCCCGCTTTACGTGGACGCCGGACCCGCCAGCGGCATCCGGTTGCGGGAAAACGACGAACTGGCGCGCACTCCGAAGCTGCCCGAAGACAAGCTGCAGATGTTCAGTTCGGGAAGCCGCCAGGCCCACTTCGAGGACTTGCTCTCGCGGCGGTCCATGCGCGTCCGGTCCGGTGAGCAGCTCTCTTTCGGTACCTACTTCAACGCGTTCCCGGCAAGCTACTGGCGGCGGTGGACCTCAGTCCGCGACATCCGGCTCGTGGTGCGGACCACCGGTACCGGAGCTGTGACCGTGTACAAGTCCAATGCCCGGGGTTCCGTGCAGCGGGTAGACGGGCAGCACGTGGATGGTGACACCACGTCGGTCTTCGAGCTGTCCCTCATGCCGTTTGGCGACGGCGGCTGGTATTGGTTCGATCTTGCAGCCAGCTCCACGGACCTGGTGCTCCAGAACGGCCAGTGGGAAACCGCCGAAGCCGCGCGCGAAAGCGGCCAGGTCACCCTGGAAATCACGACAATGAATAAGCCAGACTTTTGTCTGAACAACGCCCGGATCCTCGCGGCGAACCTGGACGCCCTGACCAACGTCAAGGAAATCCTGATCGTGGACCAGGGGACGCAGAAAGTGGAAGACCAGCAGGGTTTCGCTGAGGTCGAAGCGTCACTCGGCGGCAAACTGCGGGTCATCAATCAGGCAAACCTGGGCGGTTCCGGCGGCTTTGCCCGCGGCATGTACGAGGCAGTGGAGAACGGCAGCGATTACGTCCTGCTGCTCGATGACGACATTGTCGTCGAACCTGAGAGCATCGCCAGGCTGCTCACGTTTGCTGACCGGTGCCGCAAACCAACCATCGTTGGCGGGCACATGTTCGACCTCTACAACCGCAGTGTCCTGCACACCTTCGGCGAAGTCGTCGATCCGTTCCGGATTGTTCCGGCGCAGCCGCACGCAGACATGGAGCTGCGCCACGATTTCAGCGTCGCCAACCTCCGGCAGACAGCGTGGCTGCACCGCCGGGTCGACGTCGACTACAACGGGTGGTGGATGTGCCTGATCCCGACGCGTGTGATCAAGGAAATCGGTCTGTCACTGCCGCTGTTTATCAAATGGGACGACGCCGAGTACGGACTCCGCGCCAGGGAAGCCGGATTCTCCACAGTCTCCCTCCCTGGGGCTGCCGTCTGGCACGTCTCGTGGATGGACAAGGACGACATGGTCGGCTGGCAAGCATATTTCCACGAACGAAACCGGCTGGTCACCACCCTGATCCACAGCCCCTATCCCAAGGGCGGCCGGGTGCTGCGCGAGTCCGTGCAGGCTGATGTCAAGCACCTGGTGTCCATGCAGTACTTCACCGAACACGGACGGCTTGAGGCGTTGAAAGACATCTTCAAGGGCCCCGCCGAACTGCACCGGGTACTCGCCACGAAACTTCCGGAAATCAATGCGCTGAAATCCGAGTACACGGATGCCCAGCTCAAGGAGAACGTGGACGATTTTCCGGCTCCGAAGTTGGGCCGCGGCCCCATGGGCGGTGCCCTGATAGGCATGCCGCGCAAGAAGGACCTGGTTCCGTGGGGCATTAAGACCGTGTCCCGGCAGTTGGTCAAGACGCCTGCGCCGGAGAGCGCGGAAAGGCCGCAGGGCTTTTTGGCGCACCGGGACAACCGTTGGTTCAGGCTGGCCCACTACGACAGCGTCGTGGTGTCCAATGCTGAGGGCACGGGTGCCTCCTGGTACCGGCGCGACCCCAGAAAGCTGAAGATGATGCTGGCCGAAGCAACTCGACTGCACCTCCGGCTTTACCGGGAGTGGGACAAGCTGGCCGAGCAGTACCGTGCCGCCGTCCCGGAGATCACGTCCATCGCCGCCTGGAAAAAGACGTTCGACGCCGACTCCCGGGAGGGCAGCTGATGGCCGGCCAGGAGGACACCCTCGTCAAACCCGGAAGCGGCCGCGGCCTGCTCGACGTGTACGGCGACCGTTTCCTGCTGAAACTGCTGGTGCGCAAGGAAATCAAGATCCGCTACCGCGGGTCAGTGCTGGGACTGATGTGGTCCTACGTGAAGCCGCTGATGCAGTTTTTGATCTACTTCATCGCGCTGGGCATCTTCCTCAATCTTGAGCACGGCACGCCCAACTACGCGATCTACCTCTTCTCCGGGATAGTTTTAGTCAACTTCTTTACGGAGTCCCTCTCCAACGCGACCCGTTCAATCGTGGATAACCGCGATCTGATCCGGAAAATCTACTTACCGCGGGAACTGTTCCCGGTGGCTACGGTGTGGGTCTCGGCTGCCCATTTCCTGCCCCAGCTTCTGGTACTTGTCGCCGCCTGCCTCGTCGTGGGGTGGACGCCGTCTCTCCTGCAAATAGCTGCCGCAGTTCTGATCTTTATCATGGTTGCGGTGCTGGCAACCGGGCTGGGCCTGATGTTCGGGGCCGTGAACGTGTACTTCCGTGACTCCGAGAACATCGTGGACATGATCGTCATGGTGGTGACGTGGGCTTCGCCGGTTCTTTACGTGTGGACCATGGTTGCGAAGGTCATGGGGCCGTGGTTCTGGGTCTACATGCTGAACCCTATGACAACCGCCGTCGGAGTCTTCCACTGGACCTTTTGGGAGCCCACGCTGAAAGCGGACCAGATGGTCAGCGACACTATGCCTCCGGAACTCTTGAGCTTCTGGCTTCCCGTTTCCCTGCTCACCTCCGTGGCCATCCTGTTTCTCGGTCAGTTGATGTTCCGCCGGCTTTCCGTCCACTTCGCACAGGAGCTCTGACATGACGAACCAAGGCCACGTGGCCATCAGCTGCGTTGGTGTTCGCAAGCAGTTTGTGCTGCGGCACACCCGCTCCCTGAAGGAGGCTCTGGTCTGGCTCGTCAGGGGTCGCAAAGGCGACCTGTCAAAGAAGTTCCAGGCGCTGAATCATGTGTCGCTCGAGGTCAAGCAAGGCGAAACCGTGGCCCTGTTGGGGCTCAACGGGTCCGGAAAGTCCACCCTTTTGAAGCTGATCTCCGGTGTTTTGCAGCCCGACGGCGGCACGGTTCGGACGCGGGGGCGGGTGGCAGGGCTCATCGAGGTCGGCGCCGGCTTCCACCACGATCTCAGCGGACGGGACAACGTCTATCTCAACGGCGCCATCCTCGGCATGTCGGAAAAGCAGATCGATGAGATGTTCGATTCCATCGTCGAATTTTCCGAGATCGGCGAATTCATTGACACCGAAGTGAAGTTCTACTCGTCGGGAATGTACCTGCGGTTGGCGTTTTCCATCGCCGTCCACACTGATCCTGAGGTCTTCCTCATTGACGAAATTCTTGCTGTGGGCGACGAACCGTTCCAGCGCAAATGCATCGCCAAGATCAAGGAATTGGCCGAAAACGGCAAAACACTTTTTGTGGTCAGCCACGACCTTGATCTGGTCGCTACCGTGTGTGAGCGCGGCGTGCTGCTGGAACACGGGGAGATCGTCATGGACGGCGACGTACACGATGTCGTCGGGGAACTGCGGGAACGGTCCGCGAAACTAAGCTAACGTCCGCGCGAGCGGTGCTGCTTCCTTGCGCGGACGTGCAGCCGGACAAGCCGCTGTGCAAACAATAGGGAGTTAAAACGAGTGCAGTGGCTGAGTGCTGGGCCTGCGATTTTGGCGGCAATTGGGGTCCTGATAGTGCCGGGCCTGCTTCTTGGATGGTTCCTGCGCCTCCGGGGTTTCGCCCTGCTGGCATTGGCGCCGGTGTTTTCGGTGTCACTGATATCCGTGGCAGCCATCATCTGCCCGGTCATAGGAGTCCCGTGGTCTGCGCTGCCGGTTCTGGTACTGGCGCTGGCGGCCTCGGCCGTCGCGGGCGTTCTATCCCGCCACACGCGCGCGGCTCTGCGTTCTCCGCGGGCTTTTGACGACCGCTTCGTCTTTGCCGTCCTGGGAACACTCCTCGCCGCGGTGATCATTGGTGCCCGGCTGGTCTACGCCTTCGGTGCGCCGGACAACATTTCCCAGACCTACGACAACATCTTCCACCTCAACGCCATCCAGTACATCCTTCACACGCAGCAGGCGTCGTCCTTCACAGTCGGCGGCATGACCGGGATCCCGTTCTACCCGGCCGGCTGGCACGCTGTGGTGTCGCTGACCGTCCAACTTTCCGGCACCGGCATCCCTGTGGCCGTGAACGCCACCAACCTCGTCATTGGAGCCCTCGTGTGGCCAATGGCATGCATTTTCTTATGCCAGCAGGTCCTCGGCCAATCCAGGATGGCTGCCCTGCTGGCCGGCACCCTGTCCGCGGCGTTCGGCGCCTTTCCCCTCATGATGGTGGACTTCGGGGTGCTGTACCCGAATCTGCTTTCCATCTCCCTGCTCCCGGCCGTCCTCGCGTTGGGCATCCAGGTTCTGCACTTGTCCGCGGTCCCGGACATGCCGCCCGTCCTGCGATACCTCGCCGTGATCGTCGCCGTACCAGGGCTGGCGCTGGCGCACCCGAGCACGCTGATGGCTTTCCTGGCTTTCCTGAGTCCTGCCGTCGTGTTCGTTTTCGTAAAGTCCTGGCGCAAGTGGCAAAGGAACTGGCCGGCGTCGAGGAGCCGGGCGCTGGCATGGTCGGGCGCTTTGGTCGTGGGTGCAGCGGCGGTCCTGCTGACCTGGCAGGCCGTGCGCCCCATCGCGGAAGCAGCCTTCTGGCCTCCCATCCACTCTCCGCTGGGTTCCCTCTGGGAGCTAGCGACCAATTCCCTCATGAACCGCCCTCCGGCAATTGTGGTGTCCATCCTGGTGGCTGCGGGTGTTGTTGCGATGGCGCGGCAACGCAACCTTTGGTGGGTGCTGGGGATGTTCGGCATGGCCTGTGCGCTTTTCCTCGTCGTCTCATCGTTCAGCCCCGGACGGCTGCGGGATTTTGTGACCGCAATCTGGTACAACGACAGCTACCGTCTGGCGGCCCTTGTGCCCGCCGTTGCCGTCCTGGTGGCGGCGTACGGAGCAGCCTGGCTAATGGGCCTGCTCAGGCGCCGCCTCGACGACCGGGCCTCCCAGGGGCGAGGTGGTGCCGCACCCGCCGACGCAGGAACGCCACCGCCGTCGTCCGCCCCGGCGGCCCGGCTCGGGGCTATGGCGATCGTGGTCCTGGTGCTGCTCACGCAACTCGGCGGCGTTCAGTACGCGGCGGACAAAGCCCGCAGCAATTACCAACTGACCGCCGACTCCCAGCTCATCACCCGCGATGAAATGGCAGTGCTGCAGGACATGGTCAGTCTGGTCCCCGAAGACGCCGTGGTGGCAGCGAACGCCTGGAACGGAAGCGCCCTTGCCTACGCATTGTCCAACCGGCGCACGATTCAACTTCACGTGCTCAGCAGCAGCTTCACCCTCGACGACAAGATCGTGCTTGACAGTCTCCGGGAAGCAAAGACCAATCCGACCGTCTGTCCGGCCGTCCGAGCGCTGGACGTCAACTATGTCTTGGACTTCGGTGGGCAGGAGATCAACGGTGGTTCCCACCCGGCGCCGGGCCTGGACAATCTTGAGGGGAGCGGAGTGGCAACGCTGCTTTCCCGGCACGGGGATGCCAAGCTGTTCAAGTTCAACGGGTGCGATTAGCCGGAGCCCGGTGCAGCCGGAGTCGGTGAGACGCGGCTGACCTAGGTAAAGTATGAGTCGGCCCTCACTCCGCAGAGCCGGATCTGACCAGCGTCTCAACCGGTTGCGGCGGCGGTCCTTTACGCTCCACGTAGCGATCTCAACCAGATTGGAAATGGCAAGAATGGCTGAAACCGAAGGCGGCGGCAAACGGCTGAGCGGGAGGCGGCAGTTTCTGGCTGGGCTGGTTGTGCTCCCTTTCGGTTTGGCCGGGTGCACGTTCCTCAAGTCGGAGTCAGCATCCCCGATGACGGCGGCAGATGCGAAGTCGTTCCCGGTGAGCGTCACGCACGCCTTCGGGACGACGGTCATCAACAGCGAGCCGCAACGGATCGCGACGCTTGGGCTGGGCAGCAATGACATCTGCCTCGCCCTTGGGGTTGTGCCAGTGGCTATGCCGCTCTCAAGAGCACAGCCCAACGGCTCCACCCCTTGGTTCGATTCAGCTTTCCGTCCGTTCGGGCTGGAGTCACCATTGCTCCTGGATGAGGAGAAGGGCCTCCCGGTTGACGACCTCACGGGCATGGGCCCGGACTTGATCCTTGCCGTCCACTCCAGCCTGACCCGCAGCGAGTACGATGAGCTCTCTAAAATCGCTCCTGTGGTGGCCTACCCGGACGGACCCATGGCCACGGACTGGCGTACCTCGCTGGCCCTGGTGGGGACTGCCCTGGGTCGAGCCGACGTGGCTGCCACCGTCCTGGCGGAAACAGAGACGAGCATACGGTCGGAACTGGGCAATTACCCCGACCTCGCCGGTACGGGATTCCTCGTTACCAGAGTCAGGTCGGCACTCGGCGCAGATTTTGAGGTGTTCGGCGAGAACTCCAATCCGGTCCGGATCCTGCAGGAATTCGGGTTGGATCCCTCCCCGTCCCTCCGCCTGGTCAAAGAATTAGGCCGGCCGGTGAATCCTGCGGCCAACGGGGCCGAGAACTACGCGTGGCCGGCGGGGAGGGCGGCCGAGCTCGGCAGTGACATTGCCGTTTTTTCGGTTGTCCACGACGAGGCGCCCGCGATTAAGAACGGCGGCCTCCTGGATCCCGTACCTGCGCACGAAACCGGGAACTTCATTCTGGCAGACTCGAACGGTGAAGGGCTGGCCCTTGACACGGCGTCCTGCCTTTCGGTCAGGTGGCTGTCCCGCACTATGGTGCCGGAACTCGCGCGGGCTGCCTACGGAGCCAAGCGTGGCGGATGAGACCAGCCGGCTGACACCTCATGACCCGGAGATGGCATGACAGGGCAGGTCCTGACTCCACGAGCTGAGAG
The DNA here is from genome assembly GCF_035984855.1 of Arthrobacter sp. MP_M4. NCBI lineage: Bacteria > Bacillati > Actinomycetota > Actinomycetes > Micrococcales > Micrococcaceae > Arthrobacter > Arthrobacter sp. MP_M4. Next base: position 53,520 of record NZ_JAXCHX010000009.1, on the reverse strand, counting down.
GCGAGGGTCCGAAACCGTCCCCAGCGCCACGCGCAGGGACATCCAGGCACTGCGCGCCTTGGCCGTGGGGCTCGTCGTTCTCAACCACTTGTGGCCCGAATGGCTTCCCGGCGGCTACGTCGGCGTAGACGTCTTCTTCGCGATCTCCGGCTATTTGATCTCCAAGCATCTACTCGGAGAGCTGGAGCGTACTGGACGGATCAAGCTCGGCCAGTTCTACGCACGCCGGATCAAACGGCTGCTGCCCGCCGCCACCTTCGTTGCTGCGGTCTCGCTGGCCGCCGCATGGGCCGTGTTGCCGTTTTCCCGCTGGCTCGCCATCGCCCAAGAAACGATGGCCTCCGTTCTGTACGTGGAGAACTGGGTGCTGGCCGTAAAATCGGTCGACTATTCGGCCCACAACGATGCCGCATCGACAGTGCAGCATTACTGGTCACTCTCCGTCGAAGAGCAGTTTTACTTGGCGTGGCCCCTTCTTTTACTCGTTCTCTTCATGGCCGCCGCCAAGTTCCGCGTCTCCCGGAGGGCGTTCCTTGCGGTAGGCGTTGCGATTGTCAGCGTTTTGACGCTGGCGTTTTGTATTTGGTTCACCTACGCCAACAAGAGCCAGGCCTACTTCGTCACACCGGCGCGGGTCTGGGAATTTGGTGCCGGCGCCCTGGTGGCGATTGCCGGACCGCACCTCGTTGCTTCGCGGCGGCTGGCTGAGCCGGCCAGGCAGTTGGCGATGTCAGGGATCGCGCAGTGGCTTGGCTACGGGATGGTCCTCTACTCCGCCCTCTCCTACGATGAGCGGACGTTTTTTCCCGGCGTTGCCGCCATGGTGCCAGTCGTAGGCACACTCCTTGTTATTGCGTCAGGGCCCAGCGGACCCTCCTGGTCGCCTAATCAGCTGCTTGCCGTCCGGCCCGTGCAGTTCCTGGGTGACGTGTCATATTCGCTGTACCTCTGGCACTGGCCCCTCATCGTTCTGGCACCAGCAGTCCTGAGCCGTACTTTGGGGACCCCGGACAGGATAGTCATTTTGGTCCTGGCTGTCGGGCTCTCCTATCTGTCCAAAAAGTTCATCGAGGATCCGGGCCGCACGAAACTTTTGAAAGGGGCTAAGCCCCGCCGCGTCTTCCTCGCCATGGCTGCAACAGCGGCCGTCATTGCCGGTTTGTGCGGGGGACTGCTGCTGAGCCTCGGCGCGGCCCAGGACGCCGAAGCCGCCAAGCTGCAGAGCCTTTCCGGCCAGCCCTGCTACGGTGCCCGCAGCCTCGACCCGCGTAACAACTGCGAGGACCCCTTCGGGGCCCCGAAAGTTGCCAATGTAGGTCCCAACGAAGCCCCCTGGTTTGAGGCGCCGGAATGTGGGCCGCCCGGGGATCCCTTCGTGGTGCGGGGCCGCAAAGTCCTCACCGAGTGCGACTTCACCCGGGGAGCTAGCCCCGCCGCCACGGTCTGGCTCGTCGGTGATTCGCACGCTGAACAGTGGAAGACCGCCATCTATGAGATCGCCCGGCTCCATAAATGGAAGGTCAAGGAATCCTTGCTTGGAGGGTGTCCCATTATCGACGCAAAGCGTGTGGCATTCATGGGTGCGCCGAGCAGTGAGCCGGAAATCCAGCAACGGTGCCTCGAATGGGGAGCGGAACTGACAGAGCGACTAGTCCGGGACAAACCAGACATGATTTTCACGTCGACTTTCGGCGCCGGAGAATCGGTCGACGACGGCACAGGCCGGTCTCAAATGGAACAGTACAAGGCCGGAGTGACCAAGCGCTTCGCGGAATGGACCGGCACTGGTGCGCGCATTTATGTGCTCCGCGACACGCCCCTGACCCTGCGCCGCAGCAGCCCGGACTGCGTAGCACTCAACCAGCAAAGTCCCCTGACATGCGCCAACCCGCGATCCGCGGCGCTCGTGCCGGACCCCGTCGCGGACGCCGCCCTCGATCTGCGCAGTCCCAGGGTCAAAGTGCTTGATCTAACCGACCAGTTCTGCACCGAGGAGATCTGCCCGGCAGTCATTGGCGGGCTTCAGGTCTACTATGACACGGACCACGCCTCCCGGAGCTACATGCATTCGCTCGTACCTGTTCTGGCCCAGCGGTTCAATGAGGCGCGGCAGTAAAAGCACCCTCATCCGGACGCGCATGCGGGCCCGCAGCTCGCCCGGGGGACGTCCCCGCCCCGCCCCGCACGTCCGACGCTGCGGCCTCCTCACCAGAGGTGTGCGCCGGCCCTGCTGGGCGGCCTGCGAAGCGCCGGGCCACTGTCCCGACCGTCAGCGCCGCGAGAAGTATGAAAAACGGCACATACATGTACAGGTAACGTGAACGGCCTTCGAAGAGAAGCAGGAAAAGCAAGAGTGCAAACAGAGCCAGGCGCATAACAACTGCTGCCGGCTGGACCAGGGACCGGCCCCGGATGAGAAGCGGAGCAGCTACCAGCAGCAGCGTCGCGAACCACAGAGACTGCCAAAACGCCCGGAGGAACGCGAAGTGCGGTCCTTCGTAGTAAAAATAGTCCTGAACCGCTTTGCTGAGCGGATCCCGGGCCATCAGTTCCACGGGCTGGCGTGCCATGCCCTCACCCCACGTGAAGAACGTTCCGTCGCCCAGGATGGTCTCCCCCTTAGTATCCAGGAAGGCCAGGTACCCCCACGGGCCCATCGCGGAAACACGCTCCCGGTAAACGTCCAACCCGTTTTGGAACCGTCCCTCGACGGAATTGATGGACTTCGTTTCGACAACGTCCGGCCCGTTAAAGCCGCCGAATCCCACTGCACCCATCTTCAGGAAATGGGTTATCGGAAATTCCCTATCATTGGTGTTCACATCGAAACTGAGGGTTCCGCTTCCAGCGACCGCCGCCTTGATCGTGGCGCTTCCGACGCCGAACGCCCCGAAAGCCAGAAGCAGGCAACCGATGACCACGGACGCGTGCCTGCTCCTGCTCAATGCGTTCTTCTTCGTGAAGACCAGCACCGCGGCGGCGGCAATGAGCACGAAGACAACGGTCGGCTTGATGGAGAAGCCAACGGCGGACACGAGGCCCATCGCCACCCACAACCCGTAGACATGGACCGGCCTCTTCTCTTCCCGGCTCTGCAGGAAGAGAAGAAGCAACAGAACCGGGAAAACCATGCCCAGGGTGTCCGAATAGGGCACCGCGATCCATGGGCTCAGGGCGATGAACGCGGTACAGGGAAGCACCGCAAAGACCGCCGTCGCGGTCCCGGCCATTTTGCGTGCCGCGACGAGGGTCAGGAAGACCGCCGTCGTCATAGCAAGTGCGTTTAACGCGATCCCGCCGAGGTAGAGGTCCGTGGCGCCGAGCTGATGGAGGATGGACAAGTACCCGGCCAACAACAAGGTGAGCAAGATGTTGTTCGGGTACATCGAGTAATAGTCAGCGTCAATGGTACGCATCGATCCGGTGGCCAGGCCTGCGGCATTGCTGTAAATTGTGCCGGCGTCCCAGTCGGGGAGAACCCTGACGGCATAACCGATCAGAAACTCAACGGCGAAAAAACAGCCCAGTCCCACCACCACGACAAGGCCCCGGTGCCACGCGGTTCGACGGTCAAACCAGACCGCGGCAGCGGCGCAGAGCCTGAACAAAGTCGGCAAAACTACCACGATGGTGGCGGTCGCCAGAACGACAGGCCCGAGCGGGAAGCCCCAAAGCAGGATGACTGGACTGACCATGCTCCCAAGGACGAACCAGGCGACGAGGCCGCAGAACAAAGTCTGGGCTATGCGCAGTAGCCACGGCTCGGGCATCCGCCGTCGGGCCGGACCCGCAAGGACCCGGGTCCAAAAGCCGCGAAGATACGGATGGTCGCCGACAAGAATCACAACGGCGGCAACAAAGAGCAGCCGGAATGCATCATTGGGTACGACCGACGGGGCAACGAACCACGCAACAATACCCAGGGCCGCGGCGAAGGCGGGACGGAGCCAACGGCGAGCCCTTGAGCGCCACGAGCCGCCGGGAACAGCCCTACTCACCGGCGTCCCCCCGGCCGGTACGAAAAACCCACAACCGCATCGCCAGGAACGTGCAGACCGCAACGCACGCGGTGGCAAAAAGCTGCACCGGAATTTGGGCTAAGCCCAACTGGGTCACGAAGATCCAGAGGATGGCCAGGTTGACCCCGTAGCCCACGGCGTTGGCGGTGAGAAACCGAAAAACTGCCGGGACGAAGCTCGCCCGGTGGCTGAACGTCCAGCTCCGATTGCCGACAAAGCTGATGACCATCCCTATCCCGTAAGACACGGTCATCGCCGGGATCGCCGCCGACCCCAGCAGGGACAGCAGGACGAAGATCCCGTAGCCCGTCAGGTTGTTGATGAGGCCGACCACGACGAATTTGGCCATGCTATGTCGCAGAAGCCGGTGCATCAGCGGCGGTGCCGGAGCCTCAAGATCCGGCTTCAACTGCTGACACCGCGGGAGGCACGTTTTTTGGAAAACACATCCCGGACCCCGTAAAGAGGCCTGCTCTGGACCTGTTTGTAAATGCGGCCGACATACCCGCCCAGAATGCCGAGCATGATCAGCTGGAGGCCGCCCATGAAGAGCACGGAAATGACGATAAAGGTCCACCCCTCAATGACGGCGTCGGGCACAAAGAGCTTCATGAACAGGGCGTACAGGACACCGATAACGCTCAGACCGGCCGCGGCGTAGCCGATGCGGGAAATGATCGTCAGCGGAAAGGTGGAGAACCCCAAAATGCCGTCAGCGGCTAACTTGATCATCTTGCCCAGCGGGTAACCCGAAACTCCAGCGAACCGCTCATCGCGGTCAAACTGCACCGCGACTTGTCTGAAACCCACGTAGCTGACCATGCCGCGGATGAAACGGTCGTGTTCGCGGAACTTATTGATCTCCTCCACAACGCGGCGGTCAAGCAACCTGAAGTCCCCGGTATTTGGGGGAATGTCGATTTCCGAGACCTTCTGCAAAACTTTATAAAACGCCGCCGCCGTCGCCTTCTTGAAGGCGGTGTCACGGCGGGTGCGGCGCTGGGCATAGACGACGTCGAACCCCGCTTCCCACTGCTCAAGCAGCTCCAGGCTTACGGCAGGAGGATCCTGAAGGTCGCTGTCCATGATGATGACCGCGTCACCTGACGCTTCGTCCAGCCCTGCGGTGACCGCCAGCTGGTGCCCGTAATTCCGGGCGAGGTCAATCACAACGACGCGCTCATCATGGTCACGTAGCGCCAGGAGGTGGGCCAAGGACGAATCTGTGCTCCCGTCATTGACGAACAGGAGTTCGACTTTGTACGGCGTTCCGGCGACCGCATCACAGACACGTTCGTAGAGCAGGGGAATGTTCCCGGCCTCGTTAAAGACCGGAAAAACGAACGAAATGCTACTTCCACGCACTGAACTACCCCCATTGTTCTCCAGTCCTTCGCCGGCGGATCCGGGCCGCGTCAGGCCCGCACCCGTGGGCCCACCTCCGGACCTATCTGCCTTGGAATAGCACTCTACCGTTCCGCAGGCAGCCCACCCGCGGCGCTAACCGCAGGCGGTGACGCGGTATAGGTGGGTCTTGCCTATTGTTTTGACGAGCTCCATCCCCGGGACGGAGCCGTTTGGCAAGTCCCGGAGACCGATAAACGACTCGTCGCCTGGAACCACTTCAAAGTCACCGAAATCCAGTGCCCAGTACGCATTGAGCTCCCTGACAATCGGGCAGACTTTGTCGTTGAACGCCGCCTCATCCCAGTGGTCGAGCAGATACTGCTCATCAGGGGTCCTGTCGCCAAAGATGTGCGGCGCAAGTGTCCGACGGTTGGAGATTGCGTAGACCAGGGATCCGCCAGTCCGCGGGTTGGCCACAACAAGGTCGGATTCCGGCACGAACCCGGGCACGGAGTTAAGCAACGCCGTCTCGTCGGTGGTCAAAAGGTAGGAGTTCGGCGTAGTCGCAAAGATGGTGTTGAGGCGCTGCTGGACATTGGACAGCGTGCCGCCTTGGGCGGCGACGCCGAGGGCGAGCACCAGGCCGGCCGACGCGACGAGGCCGGTGACCGCCGGCAGTCGGGCCGCGATGGGACGCACGACCGGAGCAAGCTTGCCCGGGTTGGACCGGCCGTTGAGCACCAGATAGTCGCACAGGGCCCGGACCCGCCAGGTCAGCCACTGTGCGCCTATGACTGCGACAGGAAGGGTAACCACCGGAAGCAGTGCAGCGAGCCGGAAGCTGTCGTTGTACCAGACGCCTGTCCAGAATGTGCGGAAGCCGCCCAACGACCACGAGGAGACGATCAGGTAGAGGGCTCCGCCAACAGCAAACATTCCAAGAACCCACCAATACTGGCCCGGGCGCCGGGCGATGACATAAATGCCAATAAGGGTCAGGACGAGCATGACCCAGGCTGCAGTGGTTCCCATCGGTGCGCTGGCAATGATTTCTCCGAGGGCCCGCGCGTTTGACTGGAAAGGCGTCCAGGGAGCTGAGGCCAGGCTTGGCCTGATGAAGATCCAGACGATCAGACCTCCAACGGAGAAGGCGACGGTGAACAGCGCCCACAGCACCATTGACCGCCCCGTCTCCTTGCCGCGGCGGTAGCCTCTCCACGCCAGGATCAGCCGGGCGAACACCGGGGGCGCGCTGAATGCGATGAGTGCTACAAAGGCGCTCGGATGGGCCAGCACCAAGCCAGGCCCAACGAGGGCAAGGGCCAGCAGCGGTGGCCAGAATGAAGACGGTCTGCATCGGGCGAGACCCAGCACCTCGATGACAAGACCGAGTACCACGGGGAGGATGGCAATGGCTGCGTGGTTGGGGTACAGCACGCCGAAAGCGACCATCAGGTAAGGGAATGCGCTGAACCCGGCGGACAGGACACCTGCCCACAGCACCGCCGTCGCCTGGTTGCCGACGATTCGCGTTACCAGGAAAATGCACGACAGGGGCCACACTACGGCGCCCAGGACGATGGTGCCCACGTTGACCACTTCCATCACGGAGGAGCCGCCGAACATGAAGACAAGGGCCATGAGGTCGTGCATCGCCGCAGGGTAGAAGCCCGTCGACGATTCCGTCAGGTTGCCCAGCGTCAGTGAGGAGCCGTTTTGCAGGTTGGCGATATGCCGGATCGCGTTCAGATGGTAGACGTTGTCAAATGTCTGCGACAGATTCCCTGGTTGTCCGAATCCCCGGACGTAGCGGGCCGTGATGATCAGGGCCGGTACTGTCACGGCGGCGCCCAGAACCAAGGGCCACCACTTACTGCGCGGGGAGGCGAGCGGAATGGCGCCGTTCGCGCCGAGGACCCCGGCAGGGCCGACGGCACCCGCGTGCGTGTAGCGGCGCACCAGGGTCCGGCGCAGGACAAATGCCAGAACGGCAGCTACGGCACTTGTTAAGAGGTACGTGGCGGGGTTGAAGGGGAGCTTGGCGATTCCCAGGACAATGCCCAACACCGACGCCACGGAGAATGACACGGGAACTGCAAGGCAGACAAGGTTTAGCCGGCGCACTCCGGCGGCGGCCAGGATGGCGAGGCCCGGAACGAAAAAGATCAGGATAGTTCCCGCGAGCGTAGGGCCGGTTTGCCACCAGGTCATGTATCAGTTCTCCTCTTAAGGCCAATCGAACGGTTCAAGTATGCCTTGTTCAGAGGACGGGACCCTCGCTCGCGGCCCCATGCCGTGCAGTTACTGGCCAGTGTGCTGTTGATATAGTTGAACATCATGGGCAACTCAACGACTTCCGGCGTCCTCATCATCATGCCAGCTTGGAACGAGGCCGAAGCCATCGGGGACACCATCCGTGAGGTCCGACGCACTGTACCGCACGATGTCCTGGTCGTTGATGACGGCTCCAGGGATGACACCGTCCGGGTGGCCCAAGAAGCGGGGGCGACCGTTCTGAAGCTGCCCTTCAACCTGGGAGTCGGGGGAGCCATGCGGACCGGCTTCAAGTATGCGATCCGCCATGGCTACAAAGCTGCGATTCAGGTCGACTCTGACGGACAGCACGATCCGCTCGATATCGACCGGGTGCTGGCCGGGCTGCAGGTTGCGGACATCTCGATCGGCGCACGGTTTGCCGGCCGCGGTACTTACGACGTCAAAGGCCCCAGGCGGTGGGCGATGTCCGTCCTCGCCAAGGTGATCTCCGGTGTTGCGCACACGGAACTCACCGACGTCACGTCGGGTTTCCGCGCGGCCAACGAACGCGCCCTCCATCAGTACATTGACCATTTTCCGGCTGAATACCTCGGTGATACGATCGATTCTCTGGTGGTTGCCATCAAGTCCGGCTGCCGGGTCACCCAGGTGCCGGTGGAGATGAAGGTGCGGCAGGCGGGAACGCCGAGTACCGGTCCGTTGAAGTCAGCGATCTACCTGGCGCGCTCCGGACTGGTTTTGTGCTTTGCTTTGGCACGCCGCAAGACACCGTCCCCGGAATCAATACACACCCCGCAACTGGGTTCAATAGCGGGCGAAAGCAGCATCTGATCATGAACGTCGCATCCGCACTTGTCATCGCCATTGTGATGGTCCTCGCCGTGCTCCAAATGCTGCGGCGGGGCAAGCTCCGCGAGAAGTACACGGTCCTGTGGCTCATCGTCGGCGGCCTGACGATCGTTCTGGGCCTCTTTCCCCAACTGCTGGACTGGGCTGCGTCCCTGGTGGGGATCCGTGTCCCGGCCAACCTCCTCTTCGCCCTGGCAATTATGCTGTTGGTCGGCGTCAGTTTGCATGTTTCGCGTGAATTGACCATCCTCGAAGACGAGACCCGGATCCTGGCAGAGGAAGTCTCAATCCTCCGCGGATCGGTGGAGGCGCTGGAACGCGCTGCTGCTGTCTCCTCGTCCGGCAAACACCACCTCGACGATCCGGCCGCACTCGGCCAAACCATACGGAAAGAAACCAATGACCATTGATGTAATGCTGCCTTACTACGGCGACGTGGCCATGATGAAAGCGGCCGTTGATTCCATTCTCGGCCAGAACGACCGCGATTTCAGGCTGACGATCGTCGATGACGGGTACCCTGACGAGGACCTGCCGGCCTACTTCGCAGCGCTGACAGCCGGCGACAGCCGTGTCCAGTACATCCGGAACGAGGTCAACCTTGGCGCCAACGGAAATTACCGCAAATGCCTCGGACTGATCGAACACGAGTTCACGGTGATCATGGGGGCAGATGACATCATGCTTCCGAATTACATTGAAACCATCCGCAGGGGCTTCCAGAACCCCGACGTCGACATCGTCCAGCCCGGCGTTGAAGTCATTGACGAAAAGGGTGTGGTTTACGAACCTCTCGGCGACAAGGTCAAGGACTTCCTGCGGCGCCGTATCGTCGGAAAGAGCACCGACGCCGTCATCGCCGGAGAACCGGTGGCCAAGAGCCTCATCACCGGTGACTGGCTGTACTTCCCTTCTGTCGCCTGGCGCTCTGACGCGATCAAGAAGCACAGCTTCCGTGAACAGTACAACGTAGTCCAGGACCTCGGACTGGCGATGGACATCATCATGGATGGCGGCAAGATGATGGTTACGGACACCATCTGCTTCCAGTACCGCCGTCACCGCGAGTCGGATTCATCCGTCCAGGCCCTCGATGGCCGCCGCTTCGCCGAAGAGCGCGCGTTCTTTGACGAATGCGTGCGCGACTTCGCCAAGCTCGGCTGGAACGACGCCGCCACCGCCGCCCGGCTGCACCTTTCCTCCCGCCTGCATGCCGTCACCCTGGCGCCCAAAGTCGTCCAGAAGCGGATGTGGCCGGGCCTGAAGAAGCTTGCCGCGCACGTCGTTCGGCCGTAATACCTTCCATGGTCGCTGAACATACCCCGGAGACTAAGGGCGGGATCGCTAGTCCCCGGTCGGCGATACTTTATTTGATCGGCTCCCTGGTCCAAGGCCTGGGACTCCTGCTGATTCAGCCGTTCGCCATTCGGTTGCTCGACCCGGCACAGTGGGGTCTGGTGTCGACGTCGGTCGTTACCATCCAGGTAGTCGTCGTGCTGATCTCAGCGGGGCTCCCGCTGGCTATCAGCCGGCTGTGGTTTGACCGCACCAACGGCCAGGCGCGGTCGCGGGCCATGTATGGTTTCTTGGCACTCACAGCGTTGCTGCTCGGAGTGGCCGCGGCGCTTGTTGCTGCCTTGGTATCGCGCAACCCGGACGGTTCGGTGGCATGGCCAGCCGTCTTGTCGATGCTCGCCATTGGGTTGCTTGGCACCGTTCTGGGCGCTCAGGCAGTCCTGCGCGCCCAGAACCGGCCTCTCGCTTTTGTGGCTCTGAGCCTGGTGTCGTCGGTGGCGGCCAACCTTGCAGGCCTCGCCGCCATCCTCCTGACATCTGCCAGTGCCACGAATTACCTCGTTGCCTACACCGTCGCGGTCGCAAGCGCCGCCGCCCTGGCCCTGATTCTGGTCAAGCCCAAGGCGCCTTGGCGGGTGGAAGGCGTGCTGCGGGAATCGATCGGCATTGCGTTGCCGCTCCTGCCGCACACGGGTGCGCTTATGCTGCTGACCCAAGGCGCCGTGCTGATGCTGGCGTTCCTGTCCGGTGCGGTGGCAGCAGGGCAGTTCGGCGCTGTGCTGATTTTCGTCCTCGGTCCCTTGACGCTGCTCAATGCGCTCAATAATGCCTGGTCCACGCGGCTGATGGAGTCCAGGGCGGGGGAACTGCCCGCCCTGCTCCGCAAGGTCGCCACGGAAGCCCTCCTCGCTTCGGCCGCCATCGGGTTGCTCGCGTCCGCCGCGGCCTCCGCGGGAAGTATTGTGCTCACAGCGTCTCCGGAAGCGCTGGCCCCTGTGGCCCGGATCCTTCCCCTGGTTTCGGTGGGCTACGGGCTTTTCCTCATCGCGACCAACGTTGTCTATATCCTCGAGAAGACCCGTTCCATGGCCTACACGACGCCGCTGGTCCTCATCCTGATGGCGGCCATCGCCGCGCCTTTCGCCGCGTCCGGCTATTTGGAAGTTGTTGCGGCGATCCAGGCTGCCGGTTTCACCTTGCTCGGCGTGGCCTACTGGCTTGTGGTCAAAGGGAAGACCCCGGCGTCGTGGCCGGTGGGGCTTTTCATCATCCTCCTCGCCGTCCACCTCGGGGCGGTGGCCGTCTTGAGCACTCTTGCACCGAGTCTCGTGGGCGGAGCCATCGAGATCGCCGTGGTGGCACTGCTGATCCTGGCTGCCGGCTACATCAAGGTCAAAAGGTTCCAGCCAGCCTAAGCCGGCGTCCCCACCCACCCCCGCACCGGCGGGGGCATCCTGCTGCACTGCGCCGCGCACTGGCCGCCCCCGGGACATTGCCGTAGACGCTAAGGTGCTCCTGACAAACGAAACCCCGCTGCAGTGTCCGCCGGAAGGGCGGCTGCAACGGGGTTTCTTTATGGTCTGGCCGGCATCAGCTGAACGCAGCACTCACCGTCGGTGGGTGGTGGTTAGTTGATGTAGGCGCCGCGGGTGGTGGTCCAGGTGATTTTTCCGCCGGTGAATGGTTGGGTGCAGGTGGTTTTGGTGGTGTTGCAGGTTTGTGCTCCGGTGGGGTAGCCGAGGCGTCCTGTTTCGAAGCCGGTTTGTTGCCAGAGGGTGCGGATGGGTCCGTTGGGGCTGATTCGGGCTCCGGTGGTGGGGGACCAGATGATGGCGCCGCCTTGGTAGTTCTGGTAGCAGCCGCTTTTGACGAGGCCGCAGACGACTCCGGTGGTGGGGTAGGCGAGGGTGCCGGTTTCGTAGCGGGTGGCTGCCCAGGCGTTGCGGATGGGTCCGTTGGGGCTGAGTTGGGCTCCGGTGGCGGGGGACCAGATGATCGCGCCTTTTTGGTAGTTCTGGTAGCAGCCGCTGTTGACCAGGCTGCAGACCTCCGCGCTGGTGGGGTAGCCCAGGAGCCCGTTTTCGGCGGCGTTGTTCCGGTAGAGGGTCCGGATGGCTCCGGTGGTGGTGGGCTTGGCGCCGGAGGCGGTGGAGTAGAGGATTTCGCCGTGTTGGTAGGCCTGGTAGCAGCCGCCGTTGACCAGGCCGCAGGTGACGGCGCTGGTGGGGTAGCCCAGGGGCCCTGTTTCGTAGCGGGTCCCGGCCCAGGCGGTGCGGATGGGGCCGTTGAGGCTTAGCTGGGCGCCGGTGGCCGGGGACCAGAGGATGGCCCCTTTTTGGTAGGGCTGGTAGCAGCCGTCGTTGACCAGGCCGCAGGTGGTTTCTCCGGTGGGGTAGCCCAGGGGGCCGCCTTCGAAGCCGGAGTTCGCCCAGGCGGTGCGGATGGGTCCGTTGGGGCTGAGTTGGGCGCCGGTGGCGGGGGTCTGGATGATGGCGCCGGCTTGGAAGCCCTGGTAGCAGCCTGTTTGGGGGAGTCCACAGATTTTGCCGCTGGTGGGGAATCCGAGGGCGCTGTTTTCGGCGCCGGCTTTGCGGTAGGCGGTCCGGACGGGGCCTTCTTCGGAGAGCTGGGCGCCGGTGGCCTGGCTCCAGAGGATTTCTCCGCGCTGGTAGCTCTGGTAGCAGCCGGAGTTGCGGAGCCCGCAGACCTCGCCGCTGGTCGGGTAGCCGAGGGCGCTGTTTTCGGCGCCGGCTTTGCGGTAGGCGGTGCGGATCGCTCCGGCGGTGGAGGGCTGCGCGCCGGACGCGGCGGAGTAGAGGATTTCACCGTTTTCGTAGGCCTGGAAGCAGCCCTGGTCACGGATCCCGCAGATCAGTGCGCTGGTGGGGTAGCCCAGGGGCCCGTTTTCAAAGCCCGTGCGGGCCCACGCGTCCCGGACAGGTCCGTACAGGCTGGCCTGGGCGCCGGTGCCGGCGGACCAGATCACGGCCCCGTTGCCGAACAGCTGGAAACAGCCGCCGTTACGCAATCCGCAACTCACCCCCGACGTCGCGGCGCCCAACTGCGTCGTCGCCGACGCCAACTCCGCAATCGCCTTACCCCCCACGCCTGATGTGGATTCGATCGTCACGCCGGCAGCGGAGTCGGAGATCCAGTTGATGATGACCCGCGTTCCCGCGTGGGTGGTAAAAGTTTGCCCCGCCTGCCAGGCATGCCGGGCGCTGTAGTAGCCGGCGAACCGGTGCGAATCAGGCATCAGGACCAGGGATCCGGAGCCGAACTGTTGGACAATCTTTACGCCGCGGTTGCCGTTGACGGCCGTGCCTGCATCGAAACCCACAGGAAGCCGCAACTCCAGGTAATACACTTCGCCGCTGACCGGGTCCGTGAACTTGACGGCCCGGTTGTCCGCCGTTCCTGCCCAGGCCGTGAGCGTATAGCTCCCCACGTTGCTGACCTGGCCCAGGTTCCGTATTTCGCGTCCGGTGCCGAAGCCGCCGAAATCCCAGAGGCTGGAACTAATGGTGGGCTGTGTTGTCTGGGATACGCCCATCAAATCCATGCTGTCACCGTATTCCCGGATGCTGCAGGTGGGGTCCGCGAAGGAGCCGTCCGCATTGCTGGACACGTCCTGTGCGCCGCTGCCGCACTCCAGGCTGTTGGCGTGCATGAGCCCGAGGACGTGGCCAAACTCGTGGGTCAGTACGCTTCTGGTCAGTGACGCCGGGAGCGGCATGATGACCCGGCCACTGGTTCCGTTGTAGCTCCAGCCCGCACCATAGGCGCCGTCAGAGAGAGTGGGACTGGAAACAAACACCACCAGAGCCGTGTAGGGGCTCGGGACCCATCCGAGTTCATTCGCAATGGTGTTCATCATGTCGGGATACCGTTGCCACGACGTCGCCTTGCTGGTGAAGGTTTCCTTACTCGCAACACTCATCGAAAGCCTGTTACTGGACATGCGCTTCCAGTAGGCGCTGGTTCCCTCGACGGCCGCGACGGCACTGTCCATGGAGATGTTCGTCTTGACATTGGCGAGCTGCACGGTGACGAGACGTACCTTGATATCACCGCTTCGGGCCAGGGAGTACGCTTCCGTGCTTAATGCCCGGGGTGCCGCCCCCTTAATTCCGGGTAGGGGCGGAGTCTGAAAGGTATGGACGGACGTGGGTGCTCCGCCAGTGGGCTCAGCCGCCGGAGGCGCCTGTGTGGCCTTTTCGACCATCGGCGCAGGGGCGGTCGCCTGCGGCTTCGTTGCTGGCACCACGGGTGCTGGCGCAACGGAAGCGGAGGTGGTCGGCGATGGCAGGGGAGACGGCGTCGTCGACGCGGCCGGCGCGGTCGCCGGACCGCTGGCCGGGGGCTGGGACGTCGCCGAGGCCGGTGCCGCGGAAAGTCCGGTAAGGGACGCAGCCGATATGAGCGCGGCAGCGAGATACGTTGCCATCATCCGTTTGAGATTCATTGTTTCCTTCAAGAACGCGGTGCCGGGAGCCACAGGGAGAGGCCCCGGCCGAGAGACCGGGAAGTGTAGGCAGTCTAGGGAGCGGTCAGGGACCGTTCCGCGGAACGATGCTGAACCTGCCCATTACTTTTGCTGGGTCAAAAATTCCTGCGCTAACGGTGGATAATTCCTGCGCTGATCCAGCGGATTGGGCGTGGGGCAGTACGGCGTCGGTGGGTGGTGGTTAGTTGATGTAGGCGCCGCGGGTGGTGGTCCAGGTGATTTTTCCGCCGGTGAATGGTTGGGTGCAGGTGGTTTTGGTGGTGTTGCAGGTTTGTGCTCCGGTGGGGTAGCCGAGGCGTCCTGTTTCGAAGCCGGTTTGTTGCCAGAGGGTGCGGATGGGTCCGTTGGGGCTGATTCGGGCTCCGGTGGTGGGGGACCAGATGATGGCGCCGCCTTGGTAGTTCTGGTAGCAGCCGCTTTTGACGAGGCCGCAGACGACTCCGGTGGTGGGGTAGGCGAGGGTGCCGGTTTCGTAGCGGGTGGCTGCCCAGGCGTTGCGGATGGGTCCGTTGGGGCTGAGTTGGGCTCCGGTGGCGGGGGACCAGATGATCGCGCCTTTTTGGTAGTTCTGGTAGCAGCCGCTGTTGACCAGGCTGCAGACCTCCGCGCTGGTGGGGTAGCCCAGGAGCCCGTTTTCGGCGGCGTTGTTCCGGTAGAGGGTCCGGATGGCTCCGGTGGTGGTGGGCTTGGCGCCGGAGGCGGTGGAGTAGAGGATTTCGCCGTGTTGGTAGGCCTGGTAGCAGCCGCCGTTGACCAGGCCGCAGGTGACGGCGCTGGTGGGGTAGCCCAGGGGCCCTGTTTCGTAGCGGGTCCCGGCCCAGGCGGTGCGGATGGGGCCGTTGAGGCTTAGCTGGGCGCCGGTGGCCGGGGACCAGAGGATGGCCCCTTTTTGGTAGGGCTGGTAGCAGCCGTCGTTGACCAGGCCGCAGGTGGTTTCTCCGGTGGGGTAGCCCAGGGGGCCGCCTTCGAAGCCGGAGTTCGCCCAGGCGGTGCGGATGGGTCCGTTGGGGCTGAGTTGGGCGCCGGTGGCGGGGGTCTGGATGATGGCGCCGGCTTGGAAGCCCTGGTAGCAGCCTGTTTGGGGGAGTCCACAGATTTTGCCGCTGGTGGGGAATCCGAGGGCGCTGTTTTCGGCGCCGGCTTTGCGGTAGGCGGTCCGGACGGGGCCTTCTTCGGAGAGCTGGGCGCCGGTGGCCTGGCTCCAGAGGATTTCTCCGCGCTGGTAGCTCTGGTAGCAGCCGGAGTTGCGGAGCCCGCAGACCTCGCCGCTGGTCGGGTAGCCGAGGGCGCTGTTTTCGGCGCCGGCTTTGCGGTAGGCGGTGCGGATCGCTCCGGCGGTGGAGGGCTGCGCGCCGGACGCGGCGGAGTAGAGGATTTCACCGTTTTCGTAGGCCTGGAAGCAGCCCTGGTCACGGATCCCGCAGATCAGTGCGCTGGTGGGGTAGCCCAGGGGCCCGTTTTCAAAGCCCGTGCGGGCCCACGCGTCCCGGACAGGTCCGTACAGGCTGGCCTGGGCGCCGGTGCCGGCGGACCAGATCACGGCCCCGTTGCCGAACAGC
Source organism: Arthrobacter sp. MP_M4 (assembly GCF_035984855.1). Taxonomy (NCBI): domain Bacteria; kingdom Bacillati; phylum Actinomycetota; class Actinomycetes; order Micrococcales; family Micrococcaceae; genus Arthrobacter; species Arthrobacter sp. MP_M4. The sequence continues at coordinate 37,666 of NZ_JAXCHX010000009.1, read as the reverse complement.
TGGAAACAGCCGCCGTTACGCAATCCGCAACTCACCCCCGACGTCGCGGCGCCCAACTGCGTCGTCGCCGACGCCAACTCCGCAATCGCGAGGGAAGCGGCGCTCGAGACGCTGTTTCGCGCGAAGGCGCTCAGGCCGGCGTAGTTTCCGTTCCAGACGTTGGAGTCCCCGCCGTCGGCAAAAGGCCCCTTTTCGCTGTATTGCCAGACACTGAAGGTGTCCCAGCTGGAGGGCAGGGCGCCCGGGCTTTCGCTCTGGGACCCGGGGAACCGTGCGATCCACAGCGGCCAGTCGCCGAAACCGGAAGGGTCCCCCACGCAGTTGCTCCACCAAGAAGTGGTGGTGTACAGCATGGGAAGCCTGCCGGTAAGCGCCTGCATGGTCCTGCCGAAGTCACGGGCCCACGTCGTCAGCTGGGCGGGGGACATGTCGTAGCAGGTGTTGCCTTGGTAGTAGCCGCCGATGGTCTGGCCGGCGTACGGATTTCCCTCAAAGTCGAGCACGGGAGGCAGCGTATAGCCGTCGGCGGTCCATCCCCCGCCACCTTTGACGAAGATCCTCGCTTGATCAGCGCCCGAGGATGCGGCCGGATTGGCGTAGTGGTAGGCCCCGCGGATCATTCCGACGTCGCGCGCTCCCCGATACTGGGCCCCGAAGATGGCGTTGGAGTAGTAGTTCCCCTCGGTTGCCTTGATGTACGCAAAACGAGCGCCCATGTTCCATTGCTGCTGCCAGTTAACACCTGCCTGGTAATAGCTAACGTCAAGTCCCTGGATTCCGAACCTCGGCATCCACGTGCTTTCGGCCGTCAACGCTTCCGTCGTTGTCCTCAGGGTGGCACTGGCACCTGTACCGGCGGCGCTGCTCCCTTGCCCCATCTCCGCCCCGCCGGCGACGGTGGCTGCGGCCATCGCGGTGCGGTATGCCGCCGACGAGCGATCGGTTGATACTGCGGGACTGGCTGCCGTCGCGGGGACCTGCTTAGCGGCGGTCGGAGTGCTTGGTGGGGGTGCCGCCGGGGCCGAAGCGGGCAGGCCCGGGGACGTCGTCGCCAGAGCCGGGACGGTGGACGCAGGTGTCGCCGAGGCGCCCGGCGTGGGTTCGACGGCACCCGCCGGGGCCGCCAGGCCCGAACCAGCCAGCAGGCAGGCGGCCAAAAGTGTGGCTCCCACCCGGCTGCGGAGGTGACTGGGGGGAGGAAGTAGGGTCCGCATCATGTGCCGCTCCGGAACATCGACACGGTGGTAGCCGCGTCAAGGTAGTCTCGCGCCCGGACCTCGCAAGGCGAAGCTGTCCCGGATCTGAGAATGTTGTCTGACTTATCGCGCTCACCCTAACATCGCTGAATTTGGTTAATCAGAGTTTCCTGTGTTACCTGTGTGAAAATTGTTATAAAAATGCCGAAAGTTTTCCACATCCACTCATCCGGACCCTTGTCCTCAGGACCGGGCGCCCCTAGCTTTAACCCAGTTGCGGCGCCCGGGGACAGGGGCCGGCAGTCATATTGGGGGCCATTGTGGAGGCTGTACGCATAGTCGAGGACGAAGTCCGCGAATTGATCCGCCGGCGCGGGCTCGACCCCCTGAGGCAGACCGGAGAAGTCCGGCGCCTCGTCGAGGCGGCGGTTCTGGATTACGACGAGCGTGCCCTGTTGGCTCCCCTCCCGCCCATCGGCCCGCTTGAGACTGCCCGGCGGTTTGTCTTCGATGCCGTGGCCGGATTCGGCGCCCTTCAGCCCTTGCTCGATGATCCCGCCATCGAGGAAATCTGGCTCAACGCCCCGAACGAGATCTACGTCGCACGCAACGGCGAGTCCGAACTGACCTCGGTCTCGCTCACAGACCAGCAGGTCAAGGACCTCGTGGAACGGATGCTGAAAAGCTCCGGCCGCCGGCTGGATATGTCCTCGCCCTTTGTGGACGCCGCCCTCCCCGACGGATCCCGGCTACATGTCGTGATTCCGGACGTGACACGGCGGCACTGGGCCATCAACATCCGCAAATTCGTTGTGAAGGCCAGCAGGCTGGAGCACCTGGTGGAACTCGGCACCTTAACCCCGCAGGCGGCGCGGTTCCTTGGCGCGGCGGTAGCCAGCGGGCTGAACATCCTGGTTTCCGGAGCGACCCAGGCCGGCAAGACGACCATGCTCAACTGTCTGGCCGCGAGCATCGGAACCCGCGAGCGGGTCATCACTGTCGAGGAGATCTTCGAGCTGCAGTTTCCGCTGCGGGACGTCGTGGGGCTGCAGTGCAGGCAACCGAACCTTGAAGGCCAGGGCGAAATCCCCATGCGCAGGCTGGTCAAGGAGGCTTTGCGTATGCGTCCTGACCGGTTGGTGGTGGGCGAAGTCCGGGAGGCCGAAAGTCTGGACATGCTCATCGCACTGAACTCGGGCTTGCCGGGCATGTGCACCGTCCACGCCAACTCGGCCCACGACGCCGTCACCAAGATCTGCACACTGCCGTTGCTGGCTGGCGAGAACATCTCAAGTGCCTTCGTGGTGCCCACAGTAGCTTCCTGCATCGACCTTGTGGTCCACTGTGCCCGGCACGCCAGCGGACGCAGAGAGGTGACGGAGATCCTGTCGCTGGGCAGGCGGGTGGAAAACGGCATCATCGAATCCTCCATGGTCTTCGCCGTCGCGGAGGGCCAATTGCTGCCCAGCGCCAACTCAATGCCGGCAGCAGAGAAGTTCGCCCGGGCGGGCTTCGACGTCGCCGCATTGTTGGAGGCGGGCTGATGGCTGCACTGCTCGGCATGCTCGCCGGCGCCGGTCTCTTGCTCATCTGGTGGTCGGCCTGGGAACAGCCCAAGGCGGCCGGGCCGAGGAGGCGAAGGACCCGGCTGGAGGATCTGTTGCGCTCGGCAGGAATTGAGAAGGTCAGCGGCCCCGGTCTGGCGGCTACTTGCCTCGGCGTCGGAGCGGTGACGATGCTCGTCTTCTACGCCGCGGCCAGGTCGGCGCCGATCGCCGCCTGTTTCGGCCTGTTCGGCGGTTGGCTGCCCGTCGCCATCGTCAAGTGGCGTGCGCGCAAGCGGAGCGCTGCCCTGCGCCAGGTATGGCCTGACGTCGTCGACCACCTTCGGTCAGCGATCCGTGCCGGCCTCTCGCTGCCGGAGGCCCTCATCCAGTTGGGCGACAAAGGACCTGACGAGCTTCGACCGGTGTTCCGGGACTTCGGGTCCGACTACCGCTCGGGAGGGCAATTTGATTCCTCCCTGACCCGTTTGAAGGAACGCTTGGCTGATCCCGTGGCTGATCGGATTATCGAAGCGCTCCGGCTGACGAGGCAGGTCGGCGGTTCGGACCTTGGGCGGCTGCTGGGCACGCTCGCGGAATTCTTGCGCGAGAGCGCCCGTACCCGGAGCGAGCTGGAGGCGCGGCAGTCCTGGACCGTCAACGCTGCCCGCCTGGCCGTGGCGGCACCCTGGCTGGTCCTGGTGCTGCTGGCAAGCCGTCCGGAAGCGGTCGCTGCCTACAACACTCCCCTCGGGGCCGCGGTTTTGCTGGGCGGCCTCGCCGTTTCCCTTCTCTCGTACGCGGTCATGCTCCGCATCGGTGCGCTCCCGGCAGATGAGCGGGTCCTGCGATGACCGGGCAGCTGGCGCCTGCCCTTGTCTGGGGAGTCCTTCTTGGCAGCGGAGTCTCGTTGGTGCTGGCCCGACTGCCGTTTCTGCGGCCGACGACGTTCGTTGAACGCATCCGTCCCCAGCTGAAGGCGCACAACCTGGAATCCCGTCTCCTGCGAACCGTGCCGGGGAACATCACTCCGTTTGGGCCATTGGAACGAATCCTGCGTCCGGTCATCGGCGACGCCGTCACCTGGCTGGGAAAGCTGAACCCGGGGTCCTCAGCGCTGAACCGCCGCTTAGCAAGGGCCGGGAGCGCCAAATCACCGGCCGACTTCCGGGCAGAACAACTCCTCTGGGGTGCCGGCGGCTTTGTCGCCGCGGCCGGGGCGTGGGTGCTCTTCGGCGCCGCCGGACGTGTCAACCCCCTCCTGGCCGTGGTTTTGGTGCTTGGCAGCGCCGCCGGCGGCGTTGTGTTTCGGGATTATTTTCTGGGTGCCCGGATCAGGAAGCGCGAAGCGCGCATGATGGCGGAGTTCCCCAGCATTGCCGAACTCATGGCCCTCGCCGTCAGTGCAGGCGAGAGCGCCGCGGGCGCGCTCGACCGGGTGTGCCGCAGTGCGCGGGGAGAATTGTCCAAAGAATTCGGCCGCGTCCTGGCGGAAACCCGGGCTGGGAAGCCACTGGCGGAAGCCCTCCAGGAGTTTTCCTCCCGGACCGAGCTCGGTCCCCTGCTGAGGTTCGTCGACGGGCTGATTGTAGCCATCGAACGGGGCACCCCGCTCGCTGAGGTTTTGAGGGCGCAGGCCCAGGACGTCCGTGATACGGCCAAGCGCGAACTGATGGAATCAGCGGGAAAGAAGGAAATCGGAATGATGGTTCCCGTCGTCTTCGGCGTCCTCCCGCTCACCGTCGTGTTCGCCGTCTTTCCCGGTCTGGCTGCCATCAGCCTCGGGCTGTGACGGCACCGAGGGAGAAACAGCAGCATCGACACTCCAGCAGCACTGACAGGAACCCAGCAGAACCGAAGTAGAACACGCCAAGAAGAAAGACCAACGAACCGCCAATCCTAGGGGGAACCAATGAAGCAGATCCTGTACCGCATGGCGCTCTTGCTCTACACCACCAGCCTGATGCCCGGGCTGGTCCAAACCCGCAGGGCTGAGAAGGGAAGGGGAAAGCGTCCTGAATCTCCCGGCGACCACCGCGAGCGGGGTGACGTGCCGGGCTGGGTCATGATCACCCTCATGTCGGCAGTTTTGGTGGCCGCCCTCCTCGCCCTCGCGGGGCCGGCGCTCGAAGGACTGTTTAACCAGGCCATGGACAAAGTGGGGCAGTAGCACGTGCGTCCGGCAGGCGGCGGCCACGGCGGAACCGACGAACGAGGTTCGGCCGTGGTGGATTTCGTCCTCGTGGGTGGCCTGCTGACGCTGTTCTTTCTCGCCATTGTCCAGCTCACCCTTGTTCTTCACGTCCGGAATACTCTGATCGACGCCGCAGCGTCGGGTGCTAGGTATGGCACGCTCGCGGACCGCGGTTCCGCGGACGCACGGGACAGGACCGCCCAGCTGATCGGCGTGGCCTTGAACCAGGACTTCGCTACCGACGTGACCACGAGCGAAACCACTTACCAGGGCATCCGAACGCTGGAAATCACCGTCCGGGCACCCCTGCCCATCATCGGACTCATTGGGCCCCGGGCCGTACTGGAGGTGAAGGGGCATGCCGCTGTCCAGCCTTAAAAGGGCCGGCAGCCGGCAGGTACCGGAGGCCTGCTCCCGGATGAAAGTTCCGCGCGCCTGCGCTCAGGGCTGCACCGCTGAAGCTCAGGGCTGCACCGGTGAGGACGTAGCCGAACGGGGAAGCGCCGTCGTTGAATTCACGTTCCTGTCCCTGCTGCTGATGGTGCCGCTGGTCTATTTCATCATCACGATGGCCCAGCTCCAGGGCGGCTCCTTTGCAGTGGTGGGCGCGGCAGACCAGGCCGCCAAGGTCTTCGTCGCCCAGCCCGACGCCGCAGCCGGCCAGGCAGCCGCCGAGCAAGCTGTGCTGCTGGCGCTCGCGGACCATGGGCTCACAGCAACGGACGCCGAAGTCGAGACCAGCTGTGCACCGGCAGACTGCATGGCGGCAGGCTCCGCCGTGACAGTCACTGTCCATTTGACGGTGCCGCTGCCGTTCCTTCCGTTCAGCGGCGTGCTGGACCTGAACGCCGGCCGGCTCAGCGCCTCCGCGACACAGCTGGTTGGCCGGTTCCGATGACCGGGAGTGGGAAACGGGCCGGACCCCGGCGCCCGCTCCGGCCAGCACACGGCGGCCAGCAGCGCGACGCCGGGCAAATGATGGTGCTGATCATCGGCTACGTGCTTCTGGCGCTGCTGCTCACCACTGTGGTGGCCGCTGCGTCCAGCCTCTATATCGAGCACAAGAAGCTCCTTTCGATGGCCGACGGCGCTTCGGTGGCGGCCGCAGACAGCTTCACCCTGGGACAGCTTGAATCCGGAGGGGCCAGCCCCACCGCCATCCTGACCGGCGCCCGCGTGCGCGGGGCCGCCGCCGAGTTCCTGGACCGGAGCGGCGCCTTCTCCCGGTTCAGCGGGCTCACCGTCGGAGCGGGGACAGGAAGCCCGGACGGTTCCACCGCCGTCGTGGTCCTGAGCGCCGCGGTGCATCCGCCGGTAGTCAACTTTCTTGTCCCGGACGGCATCCGGATCGAAGCCAGCTCGACGGCGCGTTCCCGGCTCACACGGTAGGCCCGGGCCGGTTGTCCCGCGCCGGTCGCCCGGCCGGTCGCCCGGCGGGTCCTGCGGGGCGGGTCTTGCGGGGCGGGGCCGACCGGGAACGTCCGAGTGGGCGGGCGGCCCCGTGCGGGCCGCCCGCACGGATAGCGTAGGGTTAAAAAACCATGGCAAACATTGATTTTCCCGCAGAAATCCGAGCACTCCGCGCCACCTACGTCTCGATCGAAAACGTTTCGAATGTGGACGCGCTGAAGGAGGACATCGCCGAACTCAGCGAACGGGCCGGCGAACCCAACCTGTGGGATGATCCCGCGGCAGCGCAGGTGATCACCTCGCGGCTCTCGCACCGCCAGTCAGAACTGGCGCGCCTGGACTCTCTGGTGTCCCGGATCGACGATCTCGAGGTCCTCGTGGAGCTGGGCCAGGACGAGGACGACGCCGCTTCCATGGGCGAAGCCGCCACGGAACTGGACTCGATCCGCAAAGCACTCAAGGACCTTGAAGTTGTGACCCTCCTGTCCGGGGAATTCGACGAGCGCGAAGCCGTTGTGACCATCCGAGCCGGTGCCGGGGGAGTGGACGCGGCGGACTTCGCCGAGATGCTGCTGCGGATGTATTTGCGATGGGCCGAACGCCACGGTTACCCGACCACCATCATGGACACCTCCTATGCCGAAGAAGCCGGTCTCAAGTCCGCCACATTCGAGGTCAAGGCACCATATGCCTACGGAACGCTCAGCGTCGAAGCCGGAACGCACCGCCTGGTCCGGATCAGCCCCTTCGACAACCAGGGCCGCCGTCAGACCTCGTTCGCTGCCGTTGAAGTCATTCCACTGATCGAGCAGACCGACTCCATCGACATCCCGGACAACGAGATCCGTGTCGACGTCTTCCGTTCCTCCGGCCCCGGCGGACAGTCGGTCAACACCACCGACTCCGCCGTCCGCCTGACCCACATCCCCACCGGCACCGTGGTCTCGATGCAGAACGAGAAATCACAGCTGCAGAACCGGGCAGCCGCCCTTCGGGTGCTGCAGTCCAGGCTCCTGCTGCTGAAGAAGGAACAAGAGAACGCGGAGAAGAAAGCATTTGCAGGCGACGTCAAGGCCTCCTGGGGCGACCAGATGCGCTCCTACGTCCTGAACCCGTATCAAATGGTCAAAGACCTCCGCACGGAGTACGAGGTCGGCAATACCTCGGCCGTGTTTGACGGTGAGATCGATGACTTCATCGACGCCGGCATCCGTTGGCGCACCGACAACCGCAACGCAGAGAGCTAAAGTACGTACCAGTCGCCTCTTGTGTCACATGCGTCGCTCGGGTCTAATCCTGCGACACGCCCCGTGCGCGGGCGCATCCTCCGAAGCCCGTGCGTATAGTCGAGAAGCCGGAGCTCTACTTCCCCCACTAGAAAGCCCGCGCACCGGCGGCAGCTCTGGACCGTATCCGTCCATGTCCTGCAGGGTACTTAGGGCCATGATCCGTTTCGAAAATGTCACCAAGGTCTACGACCAGACGGCGCGACCAGCGCTGGACTCGATCAACCTTGAGATCGACCGTGGCGAATTCGCCTTCCTCGTCGGCGCCTCGGGTTCCGGTAAATCGACGTTCCTGCGGCTGGTCCTCAAAGAGGACCGCGCCTCCTCCGGCGCCGTCTATGTGGCCGGCCAAAACGTTGCGAACATCTCCAGCTGGCGGGTGCCCAGGCTCCGGCGCGGCATCGGCGTGGTGTTCCAGGACTTCCGCCTGCTGCCCCAGAAATCTGTCTTCGCCAACGTCGCGTTCGCCATGCAGGTAATCGGCAAGAGCCGCAGCGTCATCCGTGACACCGTCCCCGAGGTCCTGAAGACCGTCGGACTGGAAGGCAAGGAAAACCGTCTTCCGCACGAACTCTCCGGTGGCGAGCAACAGCGCGTGGCGATCGCCCGCGCCGTCGTCAACCGGCCGGGCATCCTGCTGGCCGATGAGCCCACCGGCAATCTGGACCCCACCACGTCCATGGGCATCATGGGGGTACTGGACAAGATCAACCAGAACGGCACCACCGTGGTCATGGCCACCCACGACGACGACATCGTCAATGAGATGCGCAAACGCGTCGTCGAACTCCATAACGGTGTCATCATCCGGGACGAGGCCAAGGCGCTCTATACGTCCATGATTCCGGTGGTGGGACAGTCCCGCCGCCTGCGGGATGCCAGTGGGCGGGACCCCGAGGCCGCCGCCGCAGCGCCGGCCGCAGGGGAGGGCCAGCTGTGAGGCTCCAATTCGTTCTCGCCGAAATCGGCAGCGGCCTGCGCCGCAACCTTTCCATGGTGGTTTCGGTCATCCTGGTGACGTTCGTGTCGCTGACGTTCGTCGGCGCAGCCGGCATGCTGCAGTTGCAGATCAACCAGATGAAGGGCTACTGGTACGACAAGGTCCAGGTCGCCATCTTCCTCTGCAGTGACGGCTCGGCGGCGGCCAGCTGTGCCAGCGGCCCCGCCACCCCTGAACAGCAGGACAACGTGGCCAAGCTCCTTCAATCGCCCGCGGTGGCCCAGTACGTCAACGACTTCCAGTTCGAGTCCAAGGACGATGCCTACAAGCACTTCAAGGAACAGTTCTCCAACTCGCCGATCGTCGACTCGGTAACGCCCGACCAGCTCCCGGCATCCTTCCGGATCAACATGAAGGATCCGGAGAAATACCAGATTATCAGCGAGACCTTCTCCTCCCAGAGCGGCGTCGAAACGGTGATCGACCAGCGCCAGCTCCTGGAGCGGCTGTTCTCCGTCATGAACGCCGCGTCCCTCGTGGCCGTCAGTGTCGCTGGCGTGATGATCATCTGCGCCATTTTGCTCATAGCCACCACCATCCGGTTATCAGCGTTCAGCCGGCGGCGGGAAACAGGCATCATGCGTTTGGTCGGGGCCTCAAAGATGGTGATCCAGCTCCCGTTCATCCTCGAAGGCGTGATCGCCGCCGTAATCGGCGCGGCCCTCGCCTCGGGAACGTTGTGGGCGGTGGCGCACTTCTTCCTGGGCGGCTACCTGTCCCAGCAGTATCCGGACACCCCTTTTATCTCCGCAGGTCAGACCCTTGTCCTGGCGCCGGCACTGATCGGCCTTGGCGTACTGCTGGCAGGCGTATCATCTCTCCTGACCCTTCGTCGATACTTGAGGGTCTAGCGTGCAAAACGAAAAAGGACACCCCATGACAGCGATGCGCCGGACCGCCCCGCGGTCGGTTCCGATCCGCCCCTGCCAGGCGGGTCGCCGCAGCCGCATCGTAAGCGCGGTGCTGGCGCTCGTCCTGGCGGCGAGCATGGGGGCCTCGACGCCGGTGGCCTTCGCCGACACCCTGGAGGACCAGCAGGCAGCCCTCCGGGAAGAAGCAGCCCGCGTTCAGCATTCCCTCGAATTTGTGGACTCCCGGATCGCCCAGGCCGCCTCGGACCTCGTCCTGTACCAGGGCCAGCTCCCCGGTGCGCAGCAGGCCCTGCTCGAAGCCCAGGGACGCGTGGCCGGCGCCGTCAAGGAATCCGAAGCCCTCGCCGCCCGGGTGGATCTGGCTCAGCAGAACAAAGCCAAGCTCACCCAGCAGCTTGAGACGGACAAGCAGAAAATCGCCGACACGAAGAAGCTGATCGGGCAGATCGCCACCCAGGCTTACAAGTCCGGCGGGGTTCCCTCCAACCTTTCACTTTTCTTCGGCTCCAACAACGGCGGCAGCCTCACGGAGACGATCGACCTTGCCGACCAGGCGATGCGAAGCCAGAACTCCGCAATGGACAAGCTGACCCAGCAGAACGCCACCAACGTTAACTCCCAGGCCCGGCTCGAAGCGGTGGAAACCGAAATCAAGGACCTCAAGGCCAAAGCCGATGCCGCACTGGCCCGCGAACAGGCCGCCCGCGACGAGGCCGAAGCCAAGAAGTCCCAGGTGGACAAGCTCATCGCCGACACCACCCGGCTCGATGCCGAGCTCCAGGCCGCCAAACCGGCGATCCAGACCCAGCTGGCCCAGGTCAAGACCCAGCAAGACGCTGTGGCGGCGGACATCGCCGAGCGCGACCGCATGCTGCGTGAGGCCTATGAAGCCGAACAGCGCCGCATCGCGGAGGTCGCCGCTGCTGCGGCTGCCGCAGCCGCCCGCGCCCAGGGCCAGGCCCAGGCCAAGCCGGCGCCGTATGTGCCCGCCGCGCCAGGATCACCGTCGGCCTTCGGCCTGCAGCATCCCCTCAATGGTGTTCCGATCACCTCAGGCTTTGGCTGGCGGGCAACTCCGCCAGGCACCATCGACTTCTATGGCCAGGGTGGCTACATGCACACCGGTATTGATTTCGGCGCTGCCTGTGGCACCCCGGTGTTCGCGGCCGCGGCCGGAACCGTGTTCTCAGCCGGCTGGGCCAACGACGGCGGTGGCAACAACGTGAAGATTTCCCACGGTGTGGTCCAGGGCAACTCATTGACGACGATTTACTACCACAACACCTCCGTCGTGGTCTCGCCCGGCCAGCAGGTCAGCCGGGGCCAGCTGATCGCTTATTCCGGCACCACCGGCAACTCCACTGGCTGCCATTCGCACTTTGAAACCTGGCTCAACGGCCGCGCCGTTGACCCGATGAACCTGCTCTGATCCGCCTGCAGCGGAAGGCCGGGGGCCGGGCCGCGGCCCTGCCGTAAACTGGAAGAAGCCCGCGCTGTTCCGGCGCACGGCTTCCCCATCGATTCAAGGAGTTCCACCGTGCCGAAAGAAAGTGGCCGTAAGGTAGTGGCCACCAACCGCAAGGCCCGGCATGACTACCACGTCCTCGATACCTACGAGGCCGGGATTGCGCTGATGGGAACCGAAGTAAAGTCCCTTCGCGAAGGCCATGCCTCCATGGTCGACGGTTTCTGCACCTTCTATAACGATGAGCTGTGGATGGAAGGTATCCACATCCCCGAGTACCACCAGGGGAGCTGGACCAACCACGCCGCCCGCCGCCGTCGGAAGCTGCTGCTGCACCGCGACGAACTGACAAAAATCTCGCATAAGATCCGCGAATCAGGTTTCACGATCGTCCCGCTCCAGTTGTACTTCGTGGATGGCCGGGCGAAAGTGGAGATCGGCGTCGCCCGCGGCAAGAAAGAGTACGACAAACGCCAGACCCTGCGTGAGCAGCAGGACAAACGCGAGGCCCTGCGCGTCATGCGCGAGCGGAACCGGCGCTAGCGGTCCCCGCCGCGCATGCCGCGGGAATCAAACGGCGGACATGTGCGTTATGCTTGGTAGTCCGGGAGGGATCCGCAAGATCCTTAACGGGTTTGATAAAAAAATACGGGGATGATCGGTTTCGACGATGTTAGTCGCGACAGGTGAAGCGGGCCGAGGATGCAGAATTATCTCGTAAACGCTGTCTGCAAACCAATAAGTGCCGAATCAAAACGCACTGACTTCGCTCTCGCTGCCTAAGCAGTAAGACAGTCCGTCAGCCCGAGGTTGCTATTGCCCCGGATCCTGGCGTCATTTAGATAGCCACTGCTGTTTACCCCCGTCATCGGGGTGAACGGGACTCTTAGATGACTGGGCCCGGATCAGCCAGCTGTTTGTAGCATGGCTGGGGCCGAGAAAATCCACCGCAAACTGCGCCCGGAGAAGCCCTGACAACACGACATCGGACGGGGGTTCAATTCCCCCCATCTCCACCATGGGTGCGCCGGGAACGGCGTTCCACCCCGTATAGTTCCAGACAAAAGGCCGGAAGCCTCAGCTTCCGGCCTTTTGCTTTGCCGGAATGGTCGCAGGAGCGGTGCCCCGGCCAGGAACCCGCTCAGCGCTTCTTGATGTGGGCAACCGGGTCGGCGTGGGTCTCCGCGACGTTTTTGGACTTCTTCTCGGCGCGCTTTTCCTTGATGGTTTTCACCGGCTTCTTGGTCAGGTGCCGGTGCGGTGATTTGTCAGGCATTCAGGCTCTCCCTAACAGCAGGGGACCGGTTTGGCCCCGTGCTAATAAGTTACGCCTCGGGCACCGCAACGTCCACGATGCCAACGAAGCGGCTGCCCACACCTTCGTACTCGCTGCGGACCAAGCCGGCGCCGGTGCCGGGGATCTCGACCGACGAATGGTGCGCGCAGCACACGTACGTAAAGTCCGGCCACCACTTCTTGGGGCGGGCCGCCTCGGAGAAGCCGCACACGGCACAGGTGAGCTGGACCCACACCGGGCGTTTGCCGGTCCGGTTTTCTTTGGACTGGATCAGCCACTGCGGGGGATTGTCGAGAAGTTCACTGAGCTCGTCGTCGCTCAGGCGGGACGGAATACCGTGACGGTGCGCCATCTCCAGCGGAATGTCGAGGATCTGGGCTGCAACACGACGGGTAACCATTCTTCAACGATACGCGATGGCAGAGGCCCCGGACCGCCTCCGCCGGGCAGGGGTAAGGCTTGTCACAGGGCGCTGACGGCCAGGCCAAGTCCGGCTGCGGCCAAGCCAGCGATCAGGTTAACACCGATGTTGAGAGCGGCGGCGCGGTACCGCGCCTCACTCATCAGGCGCACCGTCGCGGTGGTCCAGGAGCTGAAGGTGGTAAGCCCGCCGGCCAGCCCGGTGGAGAGACCGGCCTGCCATTCGGGCCCCAGCCCCAGCTGCGCGGTGGCCCCGAGGGCAGCGCCAATGATGAAGGAGCCGGCCACGTTCACGGCCAGTGTCGCCCAGGGCCAGTGGGGATGGGGTCCCCTGTGGTGCGCAAACCAGGAGTCGACGGCGAACCGCAGCAAGGCGCCTGCGATCCCGAAAGCCCCGACGAGGACGGCGGTGATCATGACGCCCCGCCGGCCAGATCGGCCACGGCTTTTCCGGTCTTCCAACCGGCGGCGGCAGCGGCGAGCCCCAGGACAAGCGAGAGCCCGAGGTAGGCCAGCCAGCTGGCATGGAAGCCGCCCCGAAATTGCTGGTCGATGACGAAGACCACCGCCGAAAAGGTGGTGAAGGACCCCAGCAGCCCGGGGCCAAGCCCCGCCCGGAGCCAGAACGCGGTTTTGGGCCGTGCAATCCAGACTGTGGTGAGGGTGGCCAGGACAAAGCTCCCGAGGACATTTACCACCAGCGTGGTCCAGGGAATTGTCCCCGCTGCCTCAGGAAACATCAGTCCCGCTCCATACCGCAATTCCGTGCCGATCAGCCCGCCGACGGCCACCGCTGCCCACACGCTCCAGCCCGGGAGGGCAGGCCGCGCGGAGGGGGCCGCCGGAGAAGGTTCCTTCGCCATCCGTTTCACACCAGCGCTCCGGTCCACACGGCCCGCACTCAGAGCCGCTCGAGGCTGCAGCCGGGGTGGGCAGTGTCGCTGAAAACCCAGAGGGCGGAAGCGACTTCCTCGGCGAGGTCGACGTCCTGCCGGGCCGCACCGGATCCGATGCGCACCACGAGCGCGCCACCGAAAGGTTTGCGGCCCACCACCTCGACGTCGGCGTCAAGATCGATGTGTTCGGCGGAAAGGTAGCGCAGGAGCTCGGGGTTTTCGTCACTGATTCTGGTGATCCGGCCGGTGTGCCCGTCGTCGAGCTCGCTCATCCGGTGGGCGGCCGGCATCAGCACAGTACCGTCTGCCGCCGGGATCGGGTCGCCGTGCGGATCCCGGACAGGGTTTCCGAGCTTGGCTGCCATCCGCTCGATGAAGGTTTCCGAAACCGCATGTTCCAGGAGTTCGGCCTCGTCGTGGACTTCGTCCCAACGGTAGCCGAGCTCCTGCACCAGGAACGTCTCAATGAGCCGGTGCCGCCGGACCATGGACAGCGCCAGCCGGATACCCCCGGCCGTGAGTGTTACGGCACTGTAGGGCTGATGGTCCACCAGTCCCTGGTCTTTGAGTTTGCGGACCATCTCCGAGACCGAGGAATTGGCGACGCCGAGGCGTTGGGCCAGCTGGGTGGAGGTGATGGGCTTGTCCTGCCACTCCGTGAAGGAGTAGATGACCTTGACGTAGTCCTCGATCGAGGAGGAGGGCAGGCTGGTTTTCACAGCCACCAGCCTACCGTCAGGCGGCGCCGGAGAACGTGAGCCACAGCAGGACCAGATTGAGAGCCACCACCAGGACCACGCTGATGATGGCGGCAATGCGCAGTGGCATCCCATCCGCGAAGCGGCCCATCAGCGCCTTGTTACTGGTCAGGACGACCAGGGGGACGAGCACGAAGGGAATGCCAAAACTGAGGACGACCTGACTGAGAACCAGACCCCAGGTGGGATCGAAGCCGACACTCAAGAGCACCACGGCCGGGATGAGGGTGACCACCCGGCGGACCATCAGCGGGATCCGGATCTTGAGCAGCCCCTGCATAATGGATCCGCCCGCGTAGCAGCCGACGGACGTGGAGGCCAGGCCGGAGGCGAGCAGGCCAACGGCGAAGACGACGCCGACGACCGGGCCCAGGCTGGCGGTGATGGCTGCGTGGGCTCCCTCGATGGTGTCCGTGCCCTCTTCGCCACCCAGCGTCGAGGCGGCCAGCAGCAGCATCCCGACGTTGACGATGCCGGCGACTGCGAGGGCTGCCACCACGTCCCAGCGGGTGGCCCGGACAAGCCGGGCCAGTGCCGTCGGCGGCACATGGAGATGGGGGTTGGGACGGTGCCGGTCCCGGGACAGGGCTGAGTGGACGTAGATTGCGTGGGGCATCACCGTGGCGCCGAGCATGCTGGCCGCCAGCAGCACGGTGTCCGGTCCTTGGAAGCCTGGTATCAGGCCGGCCGCGACTCCCGCGGGATCGGGGGGGCTGATGAAGAGGCCGGCAAGGAACCCTATGGTGATGATGCCCAGCAGGAACATAATGATGAACTCGAAGGGCCGTTGCCTGTTCCGGGCCTGCACGGCGAGCAGGGCCATGGAGACGCCGCCGACAATGACGGCGCCCAGGGGCAGCGGCAACCCGAACAGCAGATAGAGCGCGATCGCTCCGCCCACCACCTCGGCCAGGTCCGTGGCAGCGGCGACGATCTCGGCCTGCACCCAGAACGCCCGGCGCCAAAAGGGCTTGAGTCGCTCACCGAGGATCTCGGGAAGGCTCTTTCCGGTAACGATGCCGAGCTTGGCGGACTGGTACTGCACCAGCACGGCCATGATGTTGGCGGCCACCAGTACCCAGACCAGGAGGTAGCCGTACTGGGCGCCGGCCGTCAGATTGGCGGCGACGTTGCCGGGGTCCACGTAGGCTATCGCGGCAACGAACGCCGGGCCGAGCAGGCCGATCATGGCCCGGCGGCCGCCCGGTAGCCGCCGTGGCGGCAGGTCCGGAGCCGCGAATTCGTGTCCTGTTACATCCAGCACGGCAAGGCTCCCTGGGTAGGTGCGTCGGCAGTGACGCGGCCGGTGGCGGGATAGGTGCCGGCACCGGAGTTCCATCTGCCTATAAATAACTTTTAGGCGTACCGAAACCATAAGCCAGGGCGGCGGGTCAGGGCAACGTGAGGGTCCTCACCGCCACCGGGAAGGTCCGGCTGCACCGGCCTCAGGCCCGGATGGCCCGCCAGCTCTGCGTGAGGTAGGGCAGTGCGATGACGTCCCCGGGGCCATGCCCCAGATGTTCGTGCAGATACCAGTCAAGGTTGCCCAGCACCCTGGCGCGGGCGGTCGCTCCGGCGGCCAGGTAGTAGCTGCGGGACTTGGTCAGTTCCAGGATGTCCGCCGTCCGCAGCGGATCGTCCCACCGGGTGAGGTGGCTTTCCAACCCCGTGAATTCCGGGCCAAGCGGCGGGATGAAGTCCGGTTTGTGAACATCTCCCGCGTGCATGATGCGTGAGAGCCGGTGCACCCAGGGAACAGACGTGTCCAGCTGGTTCCATATCAGCCCCAGGGTGCCGTGCGGACGGAGGATCCGGGCGATTTCCGTGCTGGCTCGCAGCGGATCGCACCAGTGCCAGGCCTGGGCGACGGTCACGACGTCGAACGCGCCGCCGGGCAGGCCGGTGTGCTCAGCGGTGCCCTCGACGGCGGACACGCCGGGCAGTGCCTGCCGGAGTTGTTCAAGCATGCCGGCGGAGGGGTCGACGGCCACGGTGTGCAGGCCGCGCCCGGCGAGCAGCGCCGTGAACTTCCCGGTCCCGGCGCCGAGGTCCGCGGCGTCCACGGCGCCGGCGGGGATCAGCCAGTCGGCCGACTCGGCCGTGTACCCGGGACGGACACGGTCATAGTGTTCCCCGCCGTCCTGGAAGCTTTGCCCCAGCTCCCGGCGCCGTTCCTGATCGAGCTGGGGGCCGCCGTGAGCTTTGGGTCCGCCGCTTGCCACGTGCGATCTCCTTCGGCAGATCCGGATGGGTACCTGTCGAATTTACCGCACGTGGCAGCGCCCGTGTTTCCTGCTCCGTCCGCTCTGTCAGTCCAGGGTGCAGGGGGCCGCGCCGGCGGTGCCGGGGGTGTTGGGGGCCCAGTGCGGGTAACTGCGGGTGTCATTGGACGGCACCCAGCGTCCCGTGTCCACGACATAGTCCCACCCGAGACCGTTCCGGCGGAGTTCCTCAATGCCGGAAATCAGCCGCTGGGCGTCCTCCAGCCGGGAGCCAAGGCCGAAGCTTGCCCGCAGCGAGCCCGAGGGCAGGCCAAGCCGGCGGAGCAGCGGATGCGCGCAGAACCGGCCGTCGCGCAGCCCGATGCCGTGTTCGGCCGACAGGTACGCCGCCACCAGACCCGCGTCGTAGCCTTCCAGAGAGAAGTTGACGACGCCGATCGTGCCGGTGCCGGACACGGAGCCCGCGGCAGCGTCGAATGAAGCGCTGTCCGAGAAGATCTGGTGGACCGTGACACCATCGATTCCGGCCAGGCCTTCGACGAGGAACGCGCGGATGGCGTCTTCGTGGCCCCGCCACTGCTCCGCGTCCAGGCCGGCGATGACCTGGGTGGCCCGGGCCAGGGCGGCAGCGCCGAGGACGTTGGGGGAGCCGCCTTCATGCCGTGCGGGGCCGGTGGTCCAGCTGACTGTATCGATCCGGGCATCCTGCACGGCTCCGCCGCCGGCCAGATGGGGCGTTCCGGCGTCGAGCCAGTCGGTGCGGCCGATCAGCACACCTGCTCCGAACGGGGCGTAAAGCTTATGGCCGGAAAAGGCAAGGTAGTCGATGCCGTCAGCGGCCATATCGATCCGCCGGTGCGGCGCCAGCTGCGCGGCATCGACGACGATCCGGGCGCCATACTCGTGCGCCAGGGCGGCGAGGGCCCGGACCGGCAGGATCTCACCGGTGACGTTGGAGGCGCCAGTGACGGCGAGCAGATTCACTCCGCCGTAGGCGAGTTCCCCGCCGAGCAGTTCCAGGGTGCCGGCGAGAGTCGGTGCAGCGATGACGCTGCGGTGCGGCACACGCTGCCACGGCAGGAGGTTGGCATGGTGCTCGATGTCGAGGTAGAGCACCTCACCGGCGGAAACGCCGTCGACGACGGGCAGGCACCCCGCCAGCAGGTTCAGGGAATCAGTGGTGTTGCGGGTAAAAATCACCGCATCATCCGGCCGGCCGCCGACGAAATCCCGGACTACGTTGCGGGCGTTTTCGTAGACGGAGGTGCTGATCTGGGAGGCGTAACCGGCACCGCGGTGAACGCTTGCGTAGAACGGCAGGATCTCGTTGAGGTAGGCCGAGACGACGGAGAGGGCCGGAGCCGAAGCGCCGTAATCCAGGTTGGCGTAACGCACATGCCCCCCTTGGATCAGCGGCGCCTGGATCTCCGCGCCGGTCACCGCGGCCAGCGGCCGGCGGGCGACGGCAAGTCGCGCCCGGGTAGCGGCCGGTCCGGTCCTGGCCGGACGTCCAGGAGCCGCGGGACGGGGTACGGGAATGGTGGCAGTTGGCATGGGACCTCGCTCGAAAATGGACCCCCGTGCCGGGAATCCGCGCTTGCCGGGTCCATTCAGGACCGGCCAGGTCGTCACCCGGGGCACCCCGCCGCGAATGGAGGGTTGCCGGCCAGCAAACCGGGGTTTCGCGCTGGCACTCGTGACCTTTTTCGAGCGTAGGCCATGCCTGCTGCCGCAGAAAAGGCAGGGCAGGATTGTGAAGTGCTTTGTTACGGAGCGGCCGTGATGGCCGGCCGCCGGATCCTAGAGCAGGTCGTCGAGCCCCGGGTTGAGGCGCTTGAGGACCTCGGAGTGCAGGATGGAGTTGGTCGCAAGGGCGTTGCCGCCGAAGGGACCGTCCTCGCCCTCGAGGGACGTGAAGCGGCCGCCGGCTTCCGTGACAATCGGGACCAGTGCGGCCATGTCGTAGAGGTTAAGTTCCGGCTCGCAGGCGATGTCGACGGCGCCTTCGGCCACCATGCAATAGGACCAGAAGTCACCGTACGCGCGGGTGCGCCAGACCTCCTCGGTGAGGCCGAGGAATTCATCGAAGTTGCCGCGCTGCTTCCAGCCGCCCAGGGACGAGTAGGAGAGCGAGGCGTCCGTGAGCTTGGAGACATTGGAGACCTTCAGCCGGGTGGCCGCCGCCAGCGACCGTCCCATGTACGCTCCACCATCCTTGGCGGCCCACCAGCGTTTGCCCAGGGCCGGGGCGCTTACGACGCCGACGACCGGCTCGCCCTCGTCAACGAGGGCGATCAGGGTGGCCCAGACGGGGACGCCGCGGACGAAGTTCTTGGTCCCGTCGATCGGGTCGATGATCCAGCGGCGCGAGCCGTGGCCGGAGCTGCCGAATTCCTCTCCGAGGACGGCGTCGCGCGGCCGGGAGCGGGACAGCTGGCCGCGGATGGCTTCCTCGGCGGACTTGTCAGCGTCGGTCACCGGCGTCAGGTCCGGCTTCGTCTCGATCCGAAGATCCAGCGCCTTGAAGCGGCTCATGGTCTGGGAATCCACGGAATCTGCCAGTACATGGGCGAGGCGGAGGTCATCGTTGTAACTCGAAGCGGGTTGGCTCATGGATCCAAACTACCGGCAAACCGGGCGGGGGAGCGGTAGGCTGCGCCGCATCCTGCTAGGAGACGGTGCCGAGTTCCTTGACGTCCTGGGCTTCCATCCGGGGGTCTGTCCCAAGCAGGCGGCGGAGTGAGGCGAGCCGGGCCGGTCCGGAGTCGCCCGCATGGCCGGCGGCCACCCAGGCGTCCACGCCGCAGTTGACGGCATTGGAGTCATGTTTGCAGCCCCGCTCGCAGTCGTCAGTGCCGGGCTCAAGATCCGGGAAGGACCGCAGAATCCGGTCCGGGTCGACGTGGGCCAGGCCGAAGGAACGGATACCGGGGGTGTCGATGATCCAACTGCCCGCAGGCGCCGCGTTGACTTTGAGGGCGAGCGCGGAGGATGAGGTGTGGCGGCCGCGCCCGGTCACGGCGTTCACCCCGCCGGTGGCGCGCTCGGCGCCGGTCAAAGCGTTGACCATGGTGGACTTGCCGACGCCGGAATGGCCCAGCATGACGGTGACTTTCCCGTCGAGGTAGGCACGCAACTGGGAGACGGCGTCCTTGTCGAGGCGGGCGGACAGTCCGTCGTCGGAGCGGGCGTCGATACCGGATGCCGCGGAGTCTGCCGTCTTGGAAATGATCACCGGAAAGGCAAGGTGCTGGTAGTTGGAAAGGAGCTCAGCAGGGTCTTTGACGTCGGCCTTGGTGACCAGCAGCAACGGCTCGATGCCGGCGTCGTACGCGGCCACGAGGGCACGGTCGATAAACCCCGTCCTCGGCTCGGGATTGGCAGCTGCCACGACCACCACCAGCTGGTCGGCGTTGGCGACGACGGCGCGCTCGATCGGATCCGTGTCATCTGCGCTGCGCCGCAGCAGTGTCCTGCGGTCCTGAATCCGCACGAGCCGGGCCAGTGTGTCGGCTTCCCCGGTGACGTCCCCGACGAGGGAGACGAAGTCGCCTGCCACGACGGGGTTGCGGCGCAGTTCCCGGGCCCGGGCGGCAATGATCTTGCGTTCCTCGGGGGTTCCTTCGGCGACGACGGCGGTGTACCTCCCGCGGTCAACGGTGATGATGCGGCCCGTGACGGCTTCCTCGTAGCTGGGTCGGTCCTTGGTGCGGGGCCGGGTGCCTTTCTTATTGGGACGGATGCGGACGTCGGATTCGTCCCACGAATCAGTGCTGCGTGCCACCGTGGGCGTCCCTGTCTGTGCGGCTGGATTCAGCGGTGGAGCCCTGGACGAGCATGGCGGCCCACAGTGCCGGGAAGTCCGGCATGGTCTTGGCCGTAGCGCCGATGTCCTCGACCTGAACGCCCGGTACGGCCAGGCCCAGGATGGCGCCGGCGGTGGCCATGCGGTGGTCGGCGTAGCTGTGGACCACGCCGCCATGCAGCGGCGCGGGCCGGATTACCAGGCCGTCGGCCGTCTCCTCGGCGTCCCCGCCCAGACGGTTGATCTCTGCGACAAGCGCGGCCAGCCGGTCAGTCTCGTGCCCGCGGAGGTGGGCAATGCCGGTCAGCTGCGAAGATCCGCTGGCGAGGGCGCAGAGGGCGGCGACCGTCGGGGCGAGTTCGCTGGTCCCGTCGAAGTCCGCGCCCTTGATCTCCGGTCCGCCGGTGACGGCCAGAGTGCCGCCGGAGAGGGTCACGGTGGCACCCATCCTCGTGAGGATGCTGCGCCACTGGTCGCCGACCTGGGTGGTTTCCAGCGGCCAGTTGGGGATCCGGACGGTGCCGCGGGTGGCGAGAGCTGCTGCCAGGAAGGGGCCGGCATTGGAAAGATCCTGTTCGATCCGGACGTCGAAGGCGCGGATCGGCCCCGGTGAGATAACCCAGTGGTTTGGGCGGGAATCATCAACGGCCACACCGGCCCCGCGCAGCACCGCGACGGTCATATTGATGTGGTCCAGGCTGGGGACGGGTTCACTGGGCCTATCCGTGCTGCGGTGCTCAAGGTGCAGTCCCTCACCGAAGCGTGCGCCGGCGAGGAGCAGGGCCGAGACAAACTGCGAGGACGCGGTGGCATCGATGACAAGCTGTCCGCCGCGCACGTCGCCGGTGCCGGCGACGGCAAACGGCAGGGAGGAGGCCTGGCCGCCGGCTGGCGCGGCGACGTGCACGCCCAGGCCGGTGAGGGCCTCGATAATCGGGCCCATGGGTCGCTTGCGCGCGTGCGGATCGCCGTCGAATACGGTCACACCGCGGCGCAGGGCCGCGACGGGCGGGACGAACCGCATGACGGTCCCGGCGAGCCCGCAGTCAACCTCGGCCGGACCCGCGGACGCGTCCTGGCTGATGGGCTTGATGGTGAGATCCGGACCGAAGCCGCCGTCGCCTGGCACCTCCGTGATGGTGGCCCCGAGCCGCCGCAGTGCCTCGATCATGAGGGCGGAGTCCCGGGAGTGCAGGGGCGCCCGCAGCCGTGACGGGCCGTCGGCGAGGGCCGCCAGCACGAGGTACCGGTTGGTCAGCGACTTTGAGCCGGGAACGGTGAGCGTGGCGTCCACCGGCCGGCCGGCCAGGGGAGCCTGCCAGGGGGCGGCGTCGTCCGGGTGAACAGGGACGCCAGCCGTGTGGGGGGTGGTGCCTGCCATTGCCGCTTTAGGCTCCGACGGTGTGGTCTACGGCTTTGCGGACTGCCTTGTCGGCCTTCTTCAGCCGCTTGCCGGTGGTCTTCCTGACGTCAGCGGCGAGGTGGCCGGCGCCCTTCTTGGCATCAGCGGCGAGGTGCTCGGCGCGCCAGGCCAGGCTAGGGCGGCCGTTGGTGTCGACGGCGGCCAGCAGCACGCCTCCGGTCAGCGAGACGTTTTTGAGTAACTGCTTCCGGCGGGCATCGCGGCCCTCCTTGGACGTGATGTCCGCGCTGCGCCATTCGACGTAGCTGTTGAGTGCGGAGATGAGCGCCAGGACGGTGGCAGCAAGCCGTGCCGACTTACCCAGTGCGAACAGGACGCCGGCTCCCACCTGGGTACCGCCGATGACTCGCGCGAGCACCTTCTCGTTGGTCTGGAACGGGAGGGATTCGGCCGCGCGGCGCAGAAGGGGGGAGAGCTGTGCCGCAGTGTCGTCCGCGTTCTTGAGCTTGTCCATGCCTGCGAGGACAAAACTGGAGGCGAGCATGGGCCGGGCGAGAATGCGGACAAACGTCATGAATTTCCTCCTGGAGAAACGAACCGCGGGTTTGATGCGGGAGAGTCGGTTCTAGTCTTGCATCTTTGTGGAATATTTGCCTGCCGGGCGGGGTTGGAAAAGGCAGGAACCAGCTGCTGAAAGCTGTCTGGATAGCGAGCGTAAGACGTGGGACGGGCCCGGGCAACGGGCCGGAACACAGCGGCGCGGCCCGAGCGGTCCGTCGTGGTGCAGGGAGGGGAAAATTTGGTTCTGGTGAAGGACGATTTACGGCCAACGGAGCCGGCTGGAACATGGGCTACAGCACTGCGCGGCGGGGCCACCCCCGCGCCTTCAGGTGACCGCCGAAGGGTGACAGTAGACTTGAAGGCAATGAGCACCATGGATCCGGCCGTTGCGGCCACGCACGAGGCCGTCGAAGAGACCAGCGCGAAGCAGGATGCTGCCGCCCGCGAGACGATAGTGGACGGGCAAGCACTGGACGTCACGACAGAAACCACCGAGGAACGGCGGGTTCGGTTCGAACGCGACGCCATGCAGTATGTGGACCAGCTGTACTCCGCGGCCATGAGAATGGCCCGGAATCCCGCTGATGCCGAGGACCTGGTCCAGGAGGCGTATACCAAGGCGTTCTCCGCGTTCCACCAGTACAAGCCCGGCACCAACTTGAAGGCATGGCTGTACCGCATCCTGACGAACACGTACATCAACCTCTACCGCAAGCGTCAGCGCGAGCCGCTGCAGTCGAATTCGGACACCATCGAGGACTGGCAATTGGCCCGGGCCGAATCGCATACCTCCGCCGGGTTGCGCTCGGCGGAAGCCGAGGCGCTGGATCATCTGCCGGACTCGGACGTGAAGCGGGCCCTGCAGTCCATTCCGGAGGAATTCCGGCTGGCGGTCTACTTTGCCGACGTTGAGGGCTTCGCGTACAAGGAAATTTCAGAGATTATGAACACCCCGATCGGGACCGTCATGTCCCGGCTCCACCGTGGCCGGAAAATGCTGCGGGACATGCTCGCCGACTACGCCGCCGAGCGCGGATTCAAGGCCGCAGACGCCACCGCGGCCGGAAGTAACAAACAGGAGAACAGGAAATGAGCGACTGCCAGGGACTGGGCGACTGCGACGACACCCGGATGCAACGTATCTACGAGTACCTCGACGGTGCCCTCACCCGTGAGGACATTGCCGAGATCAAGGACCACCTGGACGGCTGTCCCGAGTGCTTCGAGCAGTACGACCTCGAATGCGTCATCCGGGTCATGGTGAAGCGTTCGTGCACCGAGGCCGCCCCGGAAAACCTGAAGAACTCAATCCTGGACCGCATCCACTCCAGCAATCCGGTCGAGGCCTGACGCCGCGGAACCACCGGGGCGGTGCCCCCCAACAACAAATGACCCCGGAACCGTGAAGTTCCGGGGTCATTTGTCTCAAACTGTCATTCCAAGCTTTGCTTAGGCGTTGGGGCGCTTGCCGTGGTTCGCGCCGCCACGCTTACGGTCACGACGTTTACGTGCACGCTTGCTCATAGCTGGCCTCCTTAATTTCTGGTACTCAAAAGAGCTGCCCTCAAGTCTCCCACATCGGGACACCGGCTGCGAACTGGCGGGGCGGCGGCGGTCCGAAGGCGTGCATCAAACGCCGGACTAGTCCAGGGAATTCCGGATGGAGATCCTGGCCTGGTCCAACACCGTCTTGACGGTCTCCAGGGTCACGGCCGTGATCGGGCGCTGGCCGCCATGGCGCCGCAGCTCCACCCGGACGTCGTCGCGGAAAGCCTGCACCAGCATCTCCGCCTCCCGAAGCCGGTTATCGCCCTCCTGCGAATACCGCTGGCCGGCGAGGGAGGCGACAGTTGAGCCGGCAGCCCGGGCCGAGGACCGTGCCGCCTCGGCCGTCGCGGCCAGGTCAGCGCGCAGGCCGCGCATATTGACCTTGATGTCCTGCCGCAGGTTGTCAGCGAGGCGGCGGACCGACGCGGAGATGTCATTTTCCACACCGGCCAGGTCATCGCGTCGGCGCTCGAGCTCCACGAGTCCCCGCGGCGTGATGCTGTAGTAAGTCCGGCGCCCCTCCGAGTGGGTGGCGACGAGACCTTCCTCCTCAAGCTTGGCCAGCCGCGGATAGATGGTGCCTGCGCTGGGGGAGTAGGTGCCACCGAAGCGTTCGCTGAGTGCTTTGATGAGTTCGTAGCCATGCTTGGGACCCGGCTCCAGCAGGGCGAGCAGATAGAGCCGCAGCGCCCCGTGGGCGAAGACCGGAGGCATCAGAGTCCTTCGGTGGTATTCGCGTCAGACGGACCGTGGAAGATCGACGTCTTCCCTGACACGGAATTTGTCCGGACCAGCATGAGCTGGGCGTCCGGGCCCGTAATGGTTTGGACGGTGCCCCCGGTCTGTTTGTAGCTCTGGTTGTCCAGGACGACGGCACCGCTGGCGGACTTTGCGATGATGTCCACGCCGACGTCGTGCGGCAGGCGGACGGTGACATCCCCTGATACTGAGTTGGCGCCGAAGTCCTGGGTGAAGCCGTGCAGGTCGAAGCTGAGGTCGCCACTGACGGTGTTGGCGCGGATATTGCTGAAATCACCGGAGGCCGTGACCTCGCCAGAGACGCTTTTGGCTGTCAGGACACCGTGGTGGTTGCGGGCGATCACTTCGCCGCTGACGGTGTTGACGGACAGGTTGCCGGAGGTGTTGTCGGCCAGGACGGAACCGGAAACTGTGTTGAGGCGGATGTAACCGCCCAGCCCGGACACCATGCCGTCGCCGCTGACAGTGCCCGCCTCGACCTCGACGCCGGCGGGCAAGGCGATGCTGATGATCACCGAGTTGCTGCTGCTGTTGTTGACGGTACCCATGAGGTTCTTGAACCAGCCCTGCGGCCCGTGCAGCTGGTGCCGCACCTCAAGGCGTCCGTTGACCAGGCTGATCGCCAGCGGATCACCGTGGACCTCGGACACCTCGATCCGGGCGACGGCGTCATCGTGGCTGACGATGTCGAAGCGGCCCCTGACGATGCCAAGCTTGAGCGAACTGACGCCGTCCACGTCGATGGTCTGCGGACCGGTGACGGTCCAGGTGTTCTCTTCCATGGTTCCTCCAGGAGGCGGTGCGCTCTGTGCACCTTTGCGATATAGCGTGACTATGCAGTCACGCTATATCGTCCAACCCGAGCGGTCAAGATATATCGCGTATTTGCCGGATCTCCTGGTGCGCCGGACCGGCTTACTCCGGGGCGTCGACCTTCAACCATTGGAACCAGCCGCGGTGGAGCACGAGCCAGGCCATCAAACCGTAGCCGGCCTGGCCAGGGGTGCCGCCATTGGCGGCGAGGTCCTGGCGCCACTGCTCGTGGTTCAGCAGCGGTGAGAAGGTGTCGACGTAGAGATGCTTGCGCCGGGTGGTGACGTCAGCGAAAGCGGTGTTGAGCTCTCCGAGCCGCCGGTTGTGGGCGGGGTCAAGCGTCGGGGGCGGGCCCACGACAAACACTTCAATCCTGTTTTGCGACGCGGAATCCAGGATGTTGGCGAGGTTGAGCCGGCTGCGGGCCGTGGAAAGGCCAAACTCGACGTCGCGGCCGGAGAGGCCGACCACCAGGCGGTTCTCGCTGTGATCGCTGAAGCGCCGTCCGGCTTCCTCGAACCAGCGGGCGGCCAGGCCCTCGGTGCCTTCCTGCGGGCAGGGCAGGGGGTAGCACTCCAGGGACAGGGCGTCCTGCGGGGTGCGGGCCAGGACGCGGCCCAGCCAGCCCAGCGCACGGGGGTCCCCCAGCCCGGCCAGTACCTCATCGCCCACGGCTACGATCCGCAGCTTCCGATCTTCCACAACTACCTCTTCACTTCTAAGCGTTTCAATAAACCGTTCCCGCAACGATCAACAATGGGGGAACTCTGCCGGTTAAACAACGGTGCCCGGCCGGAGTCGCATGTTTCCATCTCCGGCCGGGCACCGTAGGCCCTACTTACGTGCGAACGCCTGCTTGAGCAGCGTGTCCTGCTCCGCTGCGTGGCGTTTCATCGACCCCGCCGCGGTGGACGCCGAGGCGGAACGGGAAACGAGGCGGACACGGCGGTCCAGGGCGTCCGGGAGGTTGAGGCCGATAAACGGCCACGGACCCTGGTTCGCGGGCTCGTCCTGCGCCCAGACAACGTCCGCATTCGGGTACTTGGCCAGCTCTGCGGCGATCTCGGCAGCCGGCAGCGGGTACAGCTGCTCGACCCGGACGATTGCCGTCGTCTTGTCCCCGGTCTTCTGCCGGGTGGACAGCAGGTCGTAGTACAGGCGGCCCGAAACCAGCAGGACCCGTTCCACCGCTTCGGACTGCAGCTGCTCGTGCTCGGGGATGACGGGCAGGAAGGTGCCGGTGGTGAAGTCCTCAACAGACGACGCCGCTGCCTTCAACCGGAGCAGCTGCTTGGGCGTGAACACGATGAGCGGCTTCCGCGGCCGGTTGTGCGCCTGGCGGCGCAGCAAGTGGAAGTGCGACGCCGAGGTGGTGGGGTTCGCCACGATCATGTTCTCTTCGGCGCACATCTGCAGGAAGCGTTCGATCCGGGCGGAGGAGTGGTCCGGGCCCTGGCCTTCGTAGCCGTGCGGCAGCATGAGTACCAGCGAGGACCGCTGGCCCCACTTCTGCTCGGCGGAGGAGATGAACTCATCGATGATGGTCTGCGCGCCGTTGACGAAGTCACCGAACTGCGCTTCCCACAGCACCAGGGCATCCGGGCGCTCCACCGAGTAGCCGTATTCAAAGCCCATGGCCGCGTATTCGGAGAGCAGGGAATCGTAAATCGACAGCTTGGCCTGGTCGTCGGAGAGGTGTTCCAAGGGCAGCCACTCGTCGCCGTTGGCGCGGTCGTGGAAGACGGCATGGCGCTGCACGAAGGTGCCGCGGCGCGAGTCCTGGCCGGCAAGCCGGACAGGGACGCCTTCCATGACGAGCGAACCGAAGGCCGCGAGCTCACCGAAGCCCCAGTCAATGCCGCCTTCACGGGACATGACTTCGCGCTTTTCCAGCAGCTGCTTGAGCTTGGCGTGGACCGTGAAACCATCCGGGATGTCGATGTGGGCCTTGCCGATGCGGGCGAGGGTCTCGGCCGAAATTGCAGTGGACACGGGAGCGCCGATCATTGAATCGGTCTGCTGGGACTTGGGGCGCTCCAGATCGGAGACGGCCGCAGAGTCCGCCGTGATGACCGGGATCGGGGAGGTCTGCGCGGCATGGGTTTCCGCAAAGACCCGTTCCAGCCGTTCCTGGTAGTCGCGCAGCAGCTGTTCGGCTTCTTCTTCGGTGATGTCGCCGCGGCCGATCAACGATTCTGTGTACAGCTTGCGGACTGATCGCTTGGCTTCGATCAGGTTGTACATCAGCGGCTGGGTCATCGAGGGGTCATCGCCCTCGTTGTGGCCCCGGCGGCGGTAGCAGACCATGTCGATGACGACGTCCTTATGGAACCGCTGGCGGAACTCGTAGGCAAGTTGCCCGATGCGGACCACGGCTTCGGGGTCATCGCCGTTGACGTGGAACACCGGTGCCTGGATCATCTTCGCGACGTCCGTGGAGTAAGTGGAGGAACGCGACGATGACGGGGCGGTGGTGAAACCGACCTGGTTGTTGACGACGACGTGGATGGTGCCGCCAGTTCGGTAGCCACGCAGCTGGGAGAGGTTAAGCGTTTCGGCTACCACGCCTTGTCCGGCGAAGGCGGCGTCGCCGTGGACCATAATCGGAAGTACGGGGAACGCTTCGCCCTGGTTCAGGAGGTCCTGCTTGGCGCGGACGATGCCTTCAAGCACGGAGTCCACGGCCTCGAGGTGGGACGGGTTGGCGGCGAGGTAGACCTTGGTCTGCTTGCCGTTGTCCGAGGTAAACGTCCCCTCGGTGCCGAGGTGGTACTTCACGTCACCGGAGCCCTGGACGGAGCGCGGATCCTGGGTGCCCTCAAATTCGCGGAAGACCTGAGCGTAGGTCTTGCCGGCGATGTTGGTGAGCACGTTCAGCCGGCCGCGGTGGGCCATGCCAATCGCCACTTCGTCCAGTTCGTCGTCGGCCGCGTCGGAGATGATGGCGTCCAGCAACGGAATCAGGGACTCGCCGCCCTCCAGCGAGAATCGCTTCTGGCCGACGAACTTCGTCTGCAGGAAGGTCTCGAAAGCTTCGGCGGCGTTCAGCTTGGAGACAATGCGGAGCTGCTCGTCGCGGCTCGGCTTGGAGTACGGGTGCTCCAGCTGGTCCTGGAACCATTTGCGCTCTCCGGGGTCCTGGATGTGCATGTACTCGATGCCGGTGGTGCGGCAGTAGGCATCGCGGAGAACACCGAGGATGTCGCGGAAAGCGAGCATGGGCTTGCCGCCAAAACCGCCGGTGGGCCATTCGCGGTCCAGGTCCCACAGTGTCAGGCCGTAGGTCAGGACGTCGAGGTCCGGGTGCTTGCGTTGGACGTACTCCAGCGGATCGGTGTCCGCCATGAGGTGGCCGCGGACGCGGTAGGCGTGGATCAGTTGCTGGATCCGGGCGACCTTGTTGATTTCGTCGGCCGGATCCACCTGCAGGTCCGGGCTCCAGCGCACGGGCTCGTACGGGATGCGCAGGGACTCGAAGATCTCATCGTAGAAGTTTTGTGCGCCCAACAGGAGCTGGTGCACCAGCTTGAGGAACTCACCGCTGCCGGCGCCCTGGATGACCCGGTGGTCATAGGTGGAGGTCAGCGTGAGCACCTTGCTGATGGCGTTCTGGGCGATGATCTTGGCGCTGGCACCCTGGAATTCCGCCGGGTAGTCCAGTGCGCCGACGCCGATGATGGCGGCCTGGCCCTTGGACAGGCGGGGCACCGAGTGCACGGTGCCGATGCCGCCGGGGTTGGTCAACGACACCGTAGTGCCGGAGTGGTCATCAGCGGTCAGCTTGCCGGCGCGGGCACGCTTGATCAGGTCCTCGTAGGTGTGCCAGAACTCGGAGAAGTTCAGCGTCTCCGCCTTCTTGATGTTCGGCACCATGAGCAGGCGGCTGCCGTCGGGCTTGGGCATGTCAATGGCGATGCCGAAGTTCACGTGCGCCGGCTGGACAGCGACAGGTTTGCCATCGACCTCGTCGTAGTAAACGTTCATCGAAGGGAACTGGGCCAGGGCACGGATGACGGCGTAGCCGATCAGGTGCGTAAAGGAAACTTTGCCGCCGCGGGCGCGGGCCAGGTTGGAGTTGATGACCACCCGGTTGTCGATCAGGAGCTTGGCGGGAATGGCCCGCACGCTGGTGGCGGTGGGCACCTCCAGGCTGGTGATCATGTTGGTGGCGATTGCCTTGGCCGGGCCGCGAAGGACGGATACGACGTCTTCTTCGGGGGCCGTGGGGGCCTTGATGTTCTTGGGCAGCTGGGCTGGAATCGGCGCTGCACCGGGTCCGGCTTCGGAAGTCTTGGAGCCGTCGCGGGCAACAGTGGCCGGGGCCTTCTTGGCAGCGGGAGCAGGCGGGGCCGCGGGAGCCGCAGCGGGGGTTGGTGCGGGCGCGGGCGGCTGCGCTGCCGCCGGAGGGATAACAGGGAGTTCGCGGGTGGAGGGCTGCGCAACTGTCGCTGCGCCTGAGGCTCCGTTGGACGAGGAATTGTCGTCGGCGCCGAAGGATTCGAACAGGGGCCACCACTTGGCGTCCACCGTGTTCTTGTCCTGCTGGTACCGCTCGTACAGTTCGTCCACGAGCCACTCGTTTCCGCCAAATTCCTCGGGTAGACGGTGGCTAGGCTGCTCTGGCACTTGAATTACGCCTCTTCCATGAGTTTGATTCCCACTGGTGTTCCGGTGCCTCAGCACAACGATCTGACCAGTCTCCGCGTCCAGTGAACCCAGACCTCTGCCAGTCTAGTGACGATTCTTGCCAAACCGCCAATAAGGGTGACTCAAATCATCGAGTCGCCTCCACACGCCCCGGCAGCGCCGGAGCGGGTGCCGCCGCGGTGCCGCCGCGGTGCCGACCGGGTGCCGCCGGGAGGCTGCCGGGGGCGCGCCAGGCGGCGTTCGGAACTGCCGCCGGGTGCGCGGCCGGGCCTGTCCGGCGGCGGGCGGAAGCGTGGTTAGACTCGCACTGAGAACCCGTGGGCACCGCAGTGCCCGTTTCTCAGTGCCAACCCAAAGGAGCAGCCGTGCGTTTCCTGACCGAGCCCACCACAGACCTGACCTACTCGGACCTCTTCCTTGTACCGTCCCGTTCCGACGTCACCTCGCGGCTGGATGTGGATCTGTCGGCCGACGACGGGACAGGCTCGGCAATTCCCCTGGTTGCGGCGAACATGACGGCGGTGACCGGCAAGCGCATGGCGGAGACGATGGCACGCCGCGGGGGCCTGGCGGTCCTGCCGCAGGACGTGCCGCTGAATGTGATCCGCGACGTGACGGCGTGGATCAAGACCCGCCACCCCGTGCTGGAAACGCCGGTCACCCTCTCGCCGGCCAGTACGGTCATTGACGCCCTGCACCTGATGGGCAAGCGTCCGCACGGGGCGGTCATGGTCGTGGATGACACGGGAGCTGTGGCCGGTATCGTTCGGGCTGCGGACTGCGAAGGCCAGGACCGGTTCGCGTCCCTGGCCGCCGTGATGCGCGTCCAGCCACTGGTACTGGATGCCGAATTGCTCGACGCCGCCAACGACGGCGGTTCCGGCACCGGCTTGCGCCGTGCCTTTGAAGCGATGGACGCTGCCGGGACCGACTTTGTGCCGGTGCAGCGGGACGGGTCGCTGGCCGGAGTCCTGACCAGGAAGGGAGCCCTGCGGTCGACTCTTTACCGGCCGTCGCTGGATCCTGCCGGCCAGCTCAAGGTCGCCGCCGCCGTCGGGATCAATGGCGACGTTGCAGGACGTGCCGCGGAACTCCTGGCCGCCGGGGTGGACGTGCTGGTCCTCGACACTGCGCACGGCCACCAGCAAAAGATGTTCGATGCGCTGGCCGCCGTGAAGGGCCTCAACCCCGGCGTGCCCGTGGTGGCAGGGAACGTGGTGACTGCAGATGCAACCCGCGAACTCATCCAGGCCGGCGCGGACATCGTCAAGGTGGGCGTGGGGCCCGGTGCCATGTGCACCACGCGCATGATGACAGCCGTGGGGCGTCCGCAGTTCTCCGCGGTGCTGGAATGCTCGGCGGCGGCCAGGTCGGCCGGCGGGCGGGTCTGGGCCGACGGCGGCGTCCGCTACCCGCGCGATGTCGCGCTCGCCCTGGCGGCCGGAGCCAGCCAGGTGATGATCGGGTCCTGGTTTGCCGGGACACACGAGAGCCCGGGGGACTTGCAACAGGACGCCGGCGGTCGGCATTACAAGGAAAGCTTCGGCATGGCGTCCGCCCGGGCCGTACAAAACCGCAACCAGCGTGAGGGAGCCTTCGAAAAAGACCGCAAGGCGCTGTTCGAGGAAGGCATTTCCACGTCCCGGATGTTCATCGATCCGGTCCGCCCCGGTGTCGAGGATCTGTTGGACATGATCACCGCGGGCCTGCGCAGTTCCATGAGCTACGCAGGAGCGGCGGATCTCGCTTCGTTCCGGGAGCGCGCCGTGGCGGGTATCCAGTCCGCAGCCGGGTACGAGGAGGGCCGTCCTGTCCCGCAGAGCTGGTAGCCGGCGCTCCTGTAGACTGAGATTCTTATGGACAGTAATTCTAGGTGCCGGCCTGGGGGCTGTCAGCGGGGAATGGAAACACTTCCCGCGCAGTCCACCCGAAGAGCCGGCAAACCCCGTTCACGCGCCCATCGTTCTCCGGTAACCCGCCAGCAGACTGCCCCTGCGGGATCCGGAGCCTTCCAGGAACCGGGCTCGGCTCCTGCCGACCATCCTCCGCCGGGCCGCCGCCGCGCCGCCCCGGAAGCAGGCCGCTAAATGGAGTGGTTACTTCTCCTGGCGGGCCTGCTGCTCATTCTCGGAACGGGTTTTTTCGTAGCCGTCGAATTCTCCCTCGTTGCGCTTGACCAGGCCTCCGTCCAGCGGGCGGTGGACGACGGCGATACCGCTGCCGCGCCCCTCCTGAAATGCCTCAAGTCCCTGTCCACGCAACTCTCCAGTTGCCAGCTGGGCATCACTATCACCACCCTTCTCACGGGCTACGTCATGGAGCCCTCGGTCGGCAAGCTGCTCGAAGGTCCACTGGCCATCATCGGCGTGCCGGCCGCCGCGATCTCCTCCATCTCCCTGGTCCTCGCGATGGCCCTCGCGACGCTCCTGTCCATGCTGATCGGCGAACTGGTCCCGAAAAACATGGCCATCGCGCTGTCGTTCGAGGTGGGCAAGGCCCTGGCCCGCCCGCAACTGATGTTCACGGCGATCTTCCGGCCCGCCATCGTGGTCCTCAACGGCTTCTCCAACAAGGTGCTCAACATCTTCGGCCTGGAAGCCAAAGAGGAGATTTCCGGGGCGCGGACCCCGGCCGAACTTGCCTCCCTGGTGCGCCGTTCCGCCGCGATGGGAACCCTCGACGTCGGCACCGCCAACTTCATCGCCCGGACGCTCAAGTTTTCGGGACGGACAGCGGCGGACGTCATGACGCCCCGCATCCGGATCGAGACCATCGACGGCGACCAGCCGGTGTCTGACATTGTCGAGGCAGCACGGCGCACCGGATATTCGCGCTTTCCCGTCATTGGGGAATCCTCAGACGACATCCGTGGCGTGGTGCACATCAAGAAGGCAATCGCGGTTCCTTCGGAGCGGCGCGCCAAGCTCGAGGCCGGGGCCATCATGACCGATGTGCTTCGCGTGCCGGAAACCATCCATCTTGACGCCCTGCTGGCGGAACTGCGCGAGGGCAACCTTCAGCTTGCCGTCGTCCTGGACGAGTACGGCGGAACGGCCGGCATCGCCACCCTTGAGGATCTTGTGGAGGAAATCGTCGGGGAAGTGGCCGATGAACACGACAAGGTCCGGCCCGGGTTGCTGCAGAGCGCCTCGGGTGACTGGTACTTTCCGGGGCTTTTGCGCCCCGACGAACTCTCTGAACAGATCCCGGGCCTGACCGTGCCTGATGAGTCTACCTATGAAACGGTGGGAGGCTACGTCATGAGCAAATTAGGCCGGATCGCCACAGTGGGGGATACCGTCGACGTCGTCGGCGGCACCCTGGCCGTGACCCGCATGGATGGCCGGCGAATCGACAGGATCTGCTTCAAGCCGGTCGTCATGCATTCCGGCGAGCACGCCAACGGCCGGGTCGGTGCAGCATGAGCGACTGGGCAGGAATTCTCTGGCTTGTGGTGCTGCTGCTCGGCAACGCCTTCTTCGTCGGCGCGGAGTTCGCGGTCATGACCGCCCGGCGCAGCCAGATCGAGCCGCTCGCCGAGGCGGGATCCAAACGCGCGCAAACCACTTTGCGGGCCATGGAAAACGTTTCGTTGATGCTGGCCTGCGCGCAGCTTGGCATCACCGTTTGCTCCCTGCTGATCCTGCAGGTGGCCGAGCCGGCCATCCACCACCTGCTGGCTGTCCCGCTCGGGGCTGTGGGCATTCCGGTGGAGATCGCCGACATCGCCGCGTTCGCCGTCGCCCTGCTGGTGGTTACGTTCCTGCACGTCACCATCGGTGAAATGGTCCCCAAGAACATTTCGGTATCGGTTGCGGACAAGGCAGCCCTGCTGCTGGCGCCGCCGCTGATGTTCATCGCCCGTCTGGTGAAGCCGGTTATCGTGGCCCTCAACTGGGCCGCGAACCACATCCTGAAACTGATGCGGATCGAGCCGAAGGACGAAGTCACGTCGTCCTTCACCCTGGAGGAAGTGCAGTCGATCGTGCAGGAGTCCACCCGCCACGGGCTGGTGGACGACGACGCCGGACTGATCACCGGAGCCCTGGAGTTCTCCGAACACACCGCCTCCGAGGTCATGGTCCCGCTCGACAAACTCGTCATGCTGAAATCAAACACCTCACCAGTGGAATTCGAAAAAGCTGTGAGCCGCACCGGGTTTTCCCGCTTTCCAATGCTCGACGACGACGGCATGCTCTCCGGTTACCTGCACATCAAGGACGTGCTCTCCATTCCGGACGCCGCGTACCACCAGCCTGTCGCCGAGAGCCATATCCGCTCCCTGGCGAACCTGGCGATGGGTGATGAAATTGAGAAGGCCATGTCCGTCATGCAGCGGACCGGCTCACACCTGGCCCGCGTGATCGGCCCGGACGGCCTCACCCAGGGCGTTTTGTTCCTTGAGGATGTCATTGAACAACTTGTCGGAGAGATCCGCGACGCCACCCAGGCGACTGGCTACCGGAGGCTCGGCCAGGATCAGCAGTAGCAGGACCAGCAGTAACAGGATCAGCAGATGCCATGACCGGCGGAACCAGGTCCTGCAGTTGTGCGGATCGGCGCCAAAAGCACCAGGAACAGCTAAGGGGTAGCCCTAAATAGGAATCATTCCCATTTAGGGCTACACTCGAACTAGTGCTATTGCTCCTGATTCTCAATAACAGATCCGAGGTCCTCACCGTGCGTCGTCCTGCCTCCCGAGCCGTCGTTGCTGCCCTCGCCGGCGCCACCCTGCTGCTGTCGGCCTGCGCCCCGGTGCCGGGGAACTCCGCACGGGGCGCGGGTGACGGAATCGTCGACGTCGTTGCTTCCACCAGTGTCTACGGCGACATTGTGGCCACGGTCGGTGGGGACAAGGTGCGGGTCACCTCTATCATCACGCGCACCAGCCAGGACCCGCACAGCTACGAGGCCACCACCCAGGACAAACTCGCAGTCTCCAAGGCCGGGCTTGTGGTGGAAAACGGCGGCGGCTATGACGACTTTCTCCATAAGCTCGCAGACGACACCGGGATCGACCACGCGAACGTCCTGAATGCCGTCGAGCTCTCCGGACTGGCTCCGGAGGAGTCTGCGGGCGCGTCGGCCGAGGCCGACGCGCACGGGCACACCCATGCCGGATTCAACGAGCACGTCTGGTACAGCCTGCCCGCCATGGTGAGAATTGCTGACGCTGTGGCAGCCAAACTCGGCGATCTGGAACCGGCCTCCGCCGGAACTTTCCGCAGTAACGCTGCGGCATTCAAAGACTCCCTGGGCGGCCTTGAGTCGAAGCTGTCCGGCATGAAGGCGTCCGGCGGGGAAGCGCCCGTGGCTGTGACGGAACCCGTGCCGCTCTACCTGCTCGAGGCTGCCGGCCTGAAGAACGAGACGCCGGGCGAGTACACCGCCGCCATCGAAGAAGACGCAGATGTGCCGCCCGCCGCGCTCAAGGCCACCACCGACCTTATGCGCTCCGGCGGCATCAAGCTCCTGGCCTACAATCAGCAGACCGAGGGCCCGCAGACGCTGGCGGTGAAGGACGCGGCGGCCGCCGCCGGAGTTCCGGTCGTAAATTTCAGTGAGACCCTGCCGGAGGGCAAGTCCTACCAGCAGTGGATGACGGACAACGTCGAGAATATCGCCAAGGCCCTGGCCTAGGATTAGCAGACACCACCCACCCGCCCGGCCGGATGGCCCAGTGAGTAAGCGCAAGCCCAGGGCCTGCGAGGAATCCGAGGAACTCAAGTTGACGCCCGTAGTGAGCCTTCGTGGTGCCTCCCTCTCGTTCGGCAAGCGGACCCTGTGGGAGGGTCTGGATCTGGACATCAACCCGGGCGAATTCTTCGCCGTCCTCGGACCCAACGGCAGCGGCAAGACGACGTTCCTTAAAGTTCTGCTCGGATTGCAGGAGCTGAGTTCGGGTTCGGCGACGCTCGCGGGCCGGTCGGTGGAGCGGGGAAACCGGGGGATCGGCTACGTCCCCCAGCAGAAGTCCTTTGACCCCGACACGCCCCTGCGGGCCCGCGACCTCGTGGGGCTCGGCGTCGACGGCCACCGCTGGGGTCTGCGCCTCGGAACAGCAAGGGTGAACCGCCGAATCGATGAACTGCTGGACCTGGTGGGCGCCTCCGATTACGCGAAGGTACCCGTCGGTCAGCTTTCCGGCGGGGAGCAGCAGCGGCTGCGCGTGGCGCAGGCCCTTGCCACCGACCCCAAGGTGTTGCTTTGCGACGAGCCCTTGCTGTCCCTGGACCTCCAGCACCAGCAAGCGGTGAGCGCGCTCATCAACCAGCAGTGCCATGACCAGGGCAGCGCCGTGGTCTTCGTTACACACGAGATCAACCCGATCATGGACTATGTGGACCGCGTGCTGTACTTGGCGGGCGGGCGGTTCCGGGTGGGCCCGCCGGAGGAAGTCATGACCACCGAAGTTCTGTCTGATCTTTACAACAGCCACGTCGAAGTAATCCGGGCCAACGGCCGGTTGGTGGTGGTCGGACTGCCCGACGCCACGACACACCACCATGAGGACGCCCACGCGGTGGCGGGGGAGGTGGGCTAGATGGACCTGGACAGCCTGCTCCATGCAATTTTCAACTTTGAGAACTATGGCGAGCTGCTGGTACTTGTCCAGAACTCGCTCTGGGCCGGCGCCGTCCTGGGCCTGCTGGGCGGCCTGATGGGGACCTTTGTCATGAAGCGTGACCTGGCGTTCGCCGTCCACGGAATCTCCGAGCTCTCCTTCGCCGGCGCGGCCTTTGCCCTCCTCATCGGTGCGGACATAGTCCTGGGCTCGTTGGCGGGATCCGTCGTGGCGGCGCTGCTGCTGGGTCTGCTGGGCGTCCGCGCCCGGGACAAGAATTCGATTATCGGCGTCATCATGCCGTTCGGCCTGGGCCTGGGCATCCTGTTTTTGTCCCTGTACGAGGGGCGTGCCGCCAACAAATTCGGCCTGCTCACCGGACAGATTGTTTCGGTTGGAACCGTCCAGCTCCAGGTGCTGGCAGTGGCGGCCATCCTGGTGATGCTGGCCTTGGCTGCCATCTGGCGGCCGCTGACGTTCGCCAGTGTGGATCCCGACGTCGCTGCGGCCCGCGGGGTTCCCGTCCGGGCTCTCGCCATCGGATTCATGGTGCTGCTTGGCGTCAGCGTGGCGCTGTCCATCCAAATCGTGGGCGCCCTGCTGGTGCTGGCCTTGCTGATCACTCCTGCGGCAGCCGCGATGCGGGTCACGTCATCACCCCGGCTGGTGGTGATTCTCAGCGTGGTGTTCGCCGTAACGGCTACCGTCGGGGGCATCTTGCTGGCCCTCGGCGGCCGGATCCCCATAAGTCCTTACGTGACCACCTTGTCGTTTCTGATCTATGTTCTCTGCCGGATCGTCGGTGGCGTACGGGCCCGACGCGGCCTTACCGGACGGGTGTTGCGCGGCGCGGCGGTGGCTGCGGGCTGAGCGGCTTCCCGCCCCGGCCCCCGCTTTCCGCCCCCGCCCCCGCCCCAGCGTGACGATCGACCCGGCCTGCAGGGCGAGCGCTAGGTGTACTCGGCCAGGACGTTGGTTGCACGGTGAAAGGGTGAAGACCTCTTAGGTTGGTGGTTACCACACACACCGAACGACTAAGAGGTCT
>NZ_JAXCHX010000008.1:0-119290 GCF_035984855.1 Arthrobacter sp. MP_M4 | reverse complement strand
CCCGCACGGGAAGCGGACTGCTTCAACTCAACCTTCGCGAGCTCAACTTCCTGCCGCATCAACGTCGACATATCCCGGGTCACATCACCCAACAACTCACCCAACGACGACGACTCAGCCTTCGCCTGCGCCGGCGTCGAAGGCACCTCAGGTACTTCGTGGCTCACAGCTGGCCACCTTCTCGGTTCGGGAA
Source organism: Arthrobacter sp. MP_M4 (assembly GCF_035984855.1). Taxonomy (NCBI): domain Bacteria; kingdom Bacillati; phylum Actinomycetota; class Actinomycetes; order Micrococcales; family Micrococcaceae; genus Arthrobacter; species Arthrobacter sp. MP_M4. The sequence continues at coordinate 119,097 of NZ_JAXCHX010000008.1, read as the reverse complement.
GGGTACTTCGTCCCGCAGGGCGGTGTCGGCAGACGTCCCGGACGGCAGCTTCTGGGTGGAGACCGGACCGGCAGTGCCGGGAAGGACCGGCTCGTCGAAGAACCGGTCGCCGGAGCCTGCAACGATGACCGTCTCCTGGTGGGCGGGTACCGCAGCGGAAGCGGTCAGGCGTGGCGAGGCCGAGGGAGACCGCTGCACGTCGGGGGCGCCGGCCTGCAGGCTTCGCCCCAATCGGCCGGCAAGGATTCCTGCGCCGGCTGCGATCATCAAAAAGGTGCCGGGACGCTGGCGGGCGAAGGACTTGACGTCTTCCATGACAGATCCCGGATCCCGGTTCTCGAGCCAAGTGGCCACGGACCGGGTCCGGTCTGCTGCCTGGCGAACGAGGTCCGCTGCAACACCGGGCTCTTCAGAGGCGTCGGCCATGGTGTTTAGCTGCGAGGAGATGGCGTGTATCCCCTCGGCGGCCTTCTGCTGCTGTGTGCCGGCCTGATCCGTCAGATCCGACTTCGCCTGGTGCAGCAGGTCAAGGGCGTTGGACTTTGCCTCGGTCGCGACGTTGGCGGCCTCTGCTTTGGCGGTGCCAGCGACGTTCTTCGCTTCCCCTGCGGCGTGTCCTGCCACTGCCGATGCTTCATCTTTCACTGCGTCCTTGGTGGACGCAGTGTCGACGTGGTGCCCGCCAGCGGAGGCGGCCGGGGTTGTCTGGGGCCATTGGTTCTCTGTCATCGTTGCTCTCTTTCAGGAAGGGCCTGCCAGTGGTTCGGGAACCACGGCGCCGGTGAATTGGTAAGCACGGTTACTACCCAAATGATAAGCACACTTATTGTCCATTCCGCAAGCCCTAACCGCTTTGCGGCTTCGCTGGCCCGGAACCCCGTGGCAGTGCGGCTCCGGAGCGAGGGCTTCGGACCCGAAGGCAGAAAAGAAAAATTACTAAGCAGGCTTGCCAAGTGCTTACTAAGCATGCTTATGGTGTAGTCATGCGGCAATCCAAACGGAGTGGCTGCTACCCCAACGATTACCAGATCCAAGGAGACACCATGCTCGCCAAGGAAAATATCGACGACCTGCTGAAGCACAATGGAAACGTTCTGTCCTCCGACGGGAACAAAATCGGTTCCATCGGACAGGTGTACGCAGACGACGACAACGGTCAGCCTACGTGGGTCACTGCCAAGACCGGGCTGTTTGGCGCCTCGGAATCCTTTGTCCCGCTGGAAGGAGCCCGCGTTGAAGGGGGCGACGTCGTTGTCCCTTACACCAAGGAACAGGTCAAGGACGCCCCCCGAGTGGAGACCGATGGACACCTCGAACCGGCGGAGGAAGACCGGCTCTATGCCCACTACGGCCTGGGCGACGGCAATGCCCGGAGCTACGCGGACCCCGTGTCCGGTCCGGACACCGACACACGCGGCGCTGACTACGACACCGCTTCGCACGGCAACAGCCACGGCACTGTAGGACACGACACCTCGGGCCCCACCACGGACGATGCAATGACGCGATCCGAGGAGCGCCTGAACGTCAGCACGGAAAAGCAGGCCACCGGCCGCGTCCGCCTGCGCAAGTACGTCACCACCGAGAATGTCACCCAGACCGTGCCGGTACAGCGTGAAGAGGTCCGGATCGAACGTGAACCCATCACGGACGCGAACCGTGGGGAGGCAATGTCGGGACCCGGCATCAGTGAGGAAGAGCATGAAATTGTCCTCCATGAGGAGCGCCCGGTAGTCCAGAAGGAAACGGTCCCGGTCGAACGCGTCCGCCTCGACACGGAAACCGTAACCGACGAGGTAACTGTCGATGAGGAAGTCCGCAAGGAACACATCGAAACGGACGGCGACGACACCACGCGCCGCTAGCCCCAGGGGCAGGTCAGGCTAGCGGCTCACGCCGGTCCCTGACCTGCCTTCCCTGTTAAATTTCGTTCCACTTACGGAAGGCCGTCCTCGATGCCCCTCGACCCCCAGGACCACGTCCGGGAGGGCTACCTGCTTCTCACCACTGCGGCCCGATTGGTACAACGTCGCTTCGACGACGCGCTTGCACCGTTGGGCCTGACCCGGGCAGCGGTCATCGCCCTCAAGGCCGTGGCACCCCGGCCCTTGAACCAGGAACAGCTCGCCGCAGCAGTCTTCGTGCAGAGCCAGACGCTGGGCCGTGTGCTCACGCGCCTGGAGGGTGAGGGCCTTGTAACGAGGAAACGCGACCCGCATGACCGCCGCCAGTTCCAGGTGGAAATAACCGACAGCGGCGAGGCGGCGCTCCTGGCAGCGACCGACGCGGAGAGAGCCGCGCTCCCGCCAACCTTCGATGGATGGGACATCCTGCGCGAACAGCTCTCCCGATTCGTGAGTTCGTTTCCCAATCCCCAGCAGGGACGGACTCCGAGCCCCAACTGATCCAGGCACTCCGGGCCCCAAACGCCGGTGCGGCCAGCCGTGAACCAGTCCCCACAGCACCACAGCGGGACTGCGGACGACGACGGCGTGGATCCCAGCCGTCGTCGTGCGAAGTCATCCTGTGGCTGGTTGGTGCGACAGCCGTCGCCCGAGGGCAAGCACGCGGTTCGGGAGGTCGCCCGCCCCACTCGCCGGGACTGGCTGAGCATCCAGAGCGTCATTCTGCCCCCGGGCTCCCGCGGTGGCACCCAGCACCGCAGTCCATAATGCGTCCACCGTTGAGACTGCCTCGGTGGCGCCGGTCGGCCAGGACACCAGCCAGCCGCCGCTGGTTGCGGTGACCTTCGGGGCCCCCGCCCAGAGTTGGCAGACCTGGTTGACCGTCTGGGCGACGATGAGGTGCTGCCGCAGCGTTCGAACCGGCCCCAGGAGCGGGTCGCGCACCACGGTTTGTCCGCAGGCACCACACATAGGAATCCTTCCCTTCTAGGGCATGACGTCGCCGGAGTTGGGCCCCAACGTTTGGCCAACATAAAGGTTTCCGCCAGGGTCGCTGGCAAGAAGCACCGCGGTGGGTGCCACCTCAGCGGGAAGCCCAAAGCGCAGCAGCGGGAGTTCTGCACGTTTGGCGGTTTTCCACTCTTCAGAGATACCCTCCACCAGCGGTGTCTCGATCGGCCCCGGGGCGATGCTGTTGACCAGCACGTTGTCGCCGGCGGTTTCCAAAGCGAGTGCCTTGGTCAGTCCGACCACCCCGGCCTTGGCGGCACTGTAGTGGCTCAGCCCGGTTCCGCCTTTGATGGCCAGTTGGGAGGCGATGTTGATAATGCGGCCCCACTTCTGCTGGCGCATCTCCCCCACCACCTCCCGGCAGCAGAGGAAAACGCCTGTCAGGTCCACGGAAACGGTTTCGTTCCACATGGCCAACGTCATGTCTTCCAGGCGGGATTCGGTCAGCAAGCCTGCACTGTTGACAAGGATTTCAATGCTGCCGAGCTGCGCCCGCGCGGCACTGAAGGCCGCTTTTACGCTCGCTTCATCCGAGACGTCGACTTTGATGCTTCCCGCCCCACCCGACCGGTCCAGGACAGCCACCCTGTCGCCATTGGCGGTAAAGGCTTCGGCGATGGCTTTGCCTATACCGCTGGCCCCGCCCGTGACCACCACCGCCCTGCCCGAGGGTCTTCTGAAAGTGTCAGTGTCACTCATGCTTTCTTTCCCGGGTTTCTTAGGCACGCATTTTGATGGTGAGACCGCCGTCGACAATTATCGATTGGCCGGTGACATAGACGGCATCATCGGAGGTCAAAAAGCCGATCACGCTGGCAACCTCCTCGGGCCGGCCCACCCTGCCCCACGGGATGTCCTGCCCGGCCCGCTGCAGGCCATCCGGCCCGAGGGAATTCACCGGGTCCAGGGACTGCGGTGTCTCAATCAGCCCGGGGATGACCGCATTGGCGCGGATACCGCGCGGCCCCAACTCCGCGGCCACGCTGCGGATGAGCCCGAGCACACCGGCTTTGGCGGCGGCGTAGTGAGCATGTTCCTCCCACCCGTAGACGCCTCCGGCAATCGAGGACACCGCAACCATCGCCCCGCCGTCGGTCATGTTCGCCGAACCGGCCCGGAGAGTTCGCAGCACGCCGGTGAGGTCGACGTCGAGCATGTCCTCCCACCGCTGATCGGTCATCTCGCCCAGCGACGAATTACGCAGGATCCCAGCGTTCGCCACCGCGTAGTCCAGCCGGCCGTACTCCTGCACCGCACGTGCGGCAAAGGCATCCACGGACGCGGTGTTACGGACATCCACTTCGTGGACCACTCCATGGCCGCCGGCATCGCGCACCAGGCGCAGGGTTTCTTCCGGGTCGTGCGGATCCCCGGGAAAGGTGCCGATCACCGTCTGCACGCCGTGCCGGGCGTAGTGGACCGCCAGGGCCCGACCTATTCCGCTCGCCGCTCCGGTGACTACCGCAACCTTCGTCCCGGTGGTCATGCTCCGACCTCGTGCGGGTGGTCCTCCATGAGAGCCTCGGCCGGCGGCTTCGCTGCGATCATGAGGAGGCCGGAGACCAAGGTTCCCAGCGCGCCTACCCATACTGCTGCGGTGCCGGTGCCGCTTCCGGCGGCAATAGCGGTGAAGATTGCCCCGCCGATGATGGTGCCAGGCTGGCTCATGGCGCCGATGAACGCAGTGCCGGTGGCGCGACAGCTTACCGGGTAGCACTCGGCCATAAAGTACTGGATTGCTGCGTAGGGTCCGACGAGGAAGAACAGTCCGGTTCCGTAGGTGAGGATGATCATGAACGGGCTGGTGACGATGGGGCTCAGCATGACCGTGAAGGAAATGCCGGAGATGATCCAGCCGCCGATGATGGTCCACTTACGGCCGATCTTGTCCCCGAGCCACCCGTGGAAAACGTAACCGAAATATGCGAGCAGGTTGATGACAATCAGCATCCAGAAAGCGTCTGAGAGCTCCACACCCTTCGCATTTTTCAGGACTGAACTGCCGAGAACGCTGAAAATGGTGATGCCGAAGAAGTTCACGATCCAGGCCAGGGAGAACACAATGGTGTTCCGGCGGAGGTGGGGTTCCCAGATCCGCTTCAGGGGAGCCGCGGAAGAGTGCTCCACACCATAGGCGTGCGCGAGGGCATGGGCTTCCTCGGGTGCTCCGCCCTTTTCAAGCTGGGTCAGTTTGTGGTGCAACTCAAATTGCGGTGTTTCCCTCAGCTTCTTGGCAATTACCCACACGATGATTGCCGCCGGGACGGTAGCCATCAAGTACAGGGCACGCCAGCCCAGAGACGGAAGGAAAGCGAGCGCCAGGGCACTGGCGAGCAGGAAGCCCAGCGGCCAGCCGCCCTGAATGAAGGAGTAGTGGAAGCCGGGGCGCTTGCGCTTATCCTCGACTTCGGTCACCTGATAGACCTCGTTCATGTAGGTCGCATTGACGGCCTGTTCCGAGAATCCAAGCCCGCCGAACGAACGGATCAGGACCAGCAGCCCGTTGCTCAGGAACGGAATGCCGGTCGGAATCAGAGCCGTCAGGCCGGACACGACGGCTGTGCCGCCAATGGTGGTCATCATGCCCTTGCGGCGGCCGAGCCGGTCAATGACGGGGCCGATGCCGAAGCAGACAATCGCGGTACCGACGGCGATCCAGGTGTTGATGGCGTAGGCCTCGGGCGCCGTCCAGCCGAACTCTTCCTGCATGGCCGGCAGAAGAGTCCCGAACAGGCCGTAGTCGAACACGGCGATGGTCCAGGCCAGGAGGGCCAGAACGGTTGCGGTGCTGGTGTTTCGTTTGGTGAAGACCGGGAAGCGGCGCTTCTCGTCCGGCCTGGGCCGCGTCAGGTCGACGGCGGGTTCCTGGATGGTCATTACTGGACTTCCTTTCGGGGGCTGCGGGCGAGGAAGGAATCGGCAATCTGGTCGAAGGTCCGCCAGTTGACGCCCTCGTGGGAGTTGATGTGCTCGATCAACCGCTCGAGCATGAGCAGGACCTGGGGCCGGCCCGAAACATCCGGGTGGATGGTCATGGTGAAGACGGCCTGGTCCATTTCCCGATAGACCCAATCGAACTGGTCGCGCCACATCTGTTCAATGTCCCGGGGGCTGACGAAGCCATGCGAGTTCGGGGAAGCCTTGATGAACATCATCGGAGGGAGGTCATCGAGGTACCAGTTCGCGGGAATTTCGACGAGGTCGGTTTCCTTGCCGCGGATCAGTGGCTCCATCCAGGTCTCTGCGTCTTTTGTGTAGTCAATCTTCTTCCAGCTGTCTCCGACCCGGACGTAGTAGGGCTCAAAGTCACGGTGCATCAGCGAGTGGTCGTACTTGATGCCGCGTTCGAGGAGGATTTCATTGGTAACCGGGGAGAATTCCCACCAGGGAGCGACGTAGCCGGTGGGACGACGGCCGGAGACCTTTTCAATCAGTTCAATGGACCGGTCCAGGATGGCGGTCTCCTGCTCGCGGGTCATGGCGATGGGGTTTTCATGTGAATAGCCGTGCACACCGATTTCATGCCCGGCGTCCACGATCATCCGGACAAGCTCCGGAAAAGTTTCCATCGAGTGGCCTGGCACGAACCACGTGGCCGGGAGTCCGTACTTCTCAAAGAGGCGGATAAGGCGCGGGCCGCCGACTTCCCCGCTGAACAGGCCCCGGGAAATATCACACGGAGAGTCTTCGCCTCCGTAGGAGCCGAGCATTCCGGCTACGGCGTCGACGTCGACGCCGAACGCGACTTGGATGTCCTTGGTCATGAGTTCCACCTTTCACTGCTCTTTTTGTTGGGGTTTTCGGGAGGGGCAGGTTTCAGGGCGGTCGGGTCCGGAGCCGCCCCGCGTTGGGAGAACGTTTCCGCGATGCGGGCGGCGGGGGTGCCGAGCCGGAGCAGCACGCTGAGGAGGATCAGCGACTGCGACGGCCTGAGCAGCCCGGAGGATATGGCGCCTGCCGCGCGGAGGTCCTCGCCGCCACCTTCGCCATATATCGCCACCACAGGGCCCGCCTCCACCCGGGTGCTCGTCACCACCACGACGCCGGCCGCGGTGGCCGCTGCGACCTCCTGGCAGATGGCTCGGTTGGCGTTGCCGGTTCCGGTCCCCTGGAGGACGATGCCCGCCGCCCCGGCGCCAAGGGAACTTCGCAATAGGGTGCCATCCGCCCCGGGGTGGGCGGCAACGAGGTCCACTCGCGGCGAACCCTGCCCGCCGACCGGCAACGGCAGGCAATCGAGGACGGGCCGTGCCAACTTCATGGTCACTGCCCCGGTTTCATTCACCGACCCGGCTACGCCAAAATCCGGATTGGCGAAGGCGTCGAGCCTTGTTGTGTGGCACTTCCGGACTCCGGCCGCTGGGAAGATGGTTCCGGCAAACGCCAGCAGCACCCCTTTGCCCCGGGAGTCCGGGGAACCAGCGACGGCGATCGCCCGGGAAAGGTTTCCTGGCCCATCGGGGGTAGGGGAATCGGCCGGCTGCTGCGCGCCCGTGAAGACGACGGGGCGGGGATCGTCATGCGTGAGCTCGGCCAGATACGCCGTCTCCTCCATGGTGTCTGTGCCGTGGCTGACGACGACGCCCAGCACCTGCGGGTCGTCGAGGACTTCACGGATTTTGGCGCAGATGGCGATCATGTCATCGATTGTCAGCATGTACGAGCCCTTGCGGAAGACGTCGACCACGCGGACCTGATGGGCAGCGGGCACGCCCATGCTGGCGAACACCTGCTCCCCTGTGTCCGACGCCACCGCTCCCCCTTCGGCTTCGGCGCCGCGGGAGGAGATTGTTCCTCCCGTGGCCAGCAGCACCACGTGGGTGCCGCCCGAATCTGTGACGGTCATTTTCACTCCGTAAGTCCCGGGTCTCGGCCCGGGTCGCTACCCAATCGATTGGGTTGTCGGATAAAAAAGTATCTTCGCAATGTTTCACCCCGGTGACACTGGGTGTTTCGGCGGCGTAAACAGTACCCGCGCTGCCACCCGCCGCACCTACCCAATCGATTGGGTAACGGGGGGTGCAATGACTATAAAATGTGACATGGAACACCGTCAAGGGTCTTAGGGCGAGCGGCTCGCGCTTTTTCGGGCAGTCTTGAGGGTGATGACGTCTTCTCAAGCTGTAGCAGAGGAACGAATGAAGGAAATTACGGCCGACGGCCGCACAGTCACACTGAAGGACCTGGCGAACGAGCTCGGCATCCATCCCTCGACCGTGTCCAGGATCCTGCATTCGGGCTCTGACGTGGCCCGGGGGGCCGCCTCGGTGGCGACGGCCGAGCGGGTGCGTGAGCTCGCGCGAAAGCGGGGGTACTCCCCCAATCCCCAGGCCGCCGGCCTGCGGACGCGGCGGACCCGTCTCACGGGCGTGATTGTGCCCCGGCTCTCGGACCTCGTCCTGGCCATTATGTACGAGGGCATCGAAGAAGCCGCGGCTGAGCTCGGATATTCCACGTTTGTCATGAACTCCCGGGATGACCCGCAGGAACAACGCCGGAAAACGGAGACGATGCTGGCCCGCCGGGTGGACGGGCTGATCATCGGCGATGCGCATCTGGACGGCAGCCGGTTGCGGGAGTTGACCGCACGCAAGGTTCCCTTCGTCCTCATGAACCGCCGTGTTCCCGGTTACCCGTCGGCTACTTGCGACGATGTCCTCGGCGGCCAGCTCGCGGCCGAGCACCTGTGGAGCAAGGGTCACAGGGCCGTGGCCGTGATCGCAGGTGAACCCTACGCCAGCACCGCCGTTGACCGGACAGCCGGTTTTGTGGATCGGTGGCGGTCCCTGGGCGGCAGAATTCCAGAGGAAGCCGTGGTGTGGTCACGGTTCGACACGGCGGGGGGACGGGAAGCCGCCGAAACGATCCTGACCGGCCCCGCCCCCCACCCCACCGCCTTTTTCGCAGTCAATGATTTTGCTGCGATCGGCGCCATGGGCGCCCTGCGGTCCCATGGCGTGACGGTTGGCCGTGACGTGGCGGTCGTGGGTTTCAACGACACCTCTCTGGCCGCGGAGCTCCCCATTCCGCTGTCCTCGGTCCGCTCCCCCATGCTGGAAATCGGACGGACCGCCATGCATCTCCTGAAGCGGGTGCTTGAGGGCGAACACGCCGAACCAGTCCTTCTCAAGCCGACCTTGTGCGTGCGGGAGAGCAGCGCCTGAGGTGGCGCCGTGTGCGTGGGAACCTCTTGGTGGTGGCGCATGCCCCGAATGTCGCTCCGCTCAATGTGGTGCGGCTACGATGCCCAGGGCCAGCATGCAGGTCGCGCGCACACCTCCGTCGGTGAGATCAAGTTTCAGCAGGTCTTCGATCTTCCGCAGCCGGTAGCTGAGCGTGTTTCGATGAATGAAAAGCTCCTCGCAAATCTTTGTAGAACTCCCGCTGTGGCGGAGGTAGGCATCAAAGGTTTCCCGGAGCGCGCCGGCGCCGTCGTAAGCCAACGGGGCCAAGAGCCGCTGGCACATGGCCACCAGGCCCGGGCTGGGCAGCCCCTGCACAATGCCGGCGAGATCGGCCGGCGGCGCAGGGTACACGCCGGGCCGGCCCACATGCCGGCGGGCGAGCTGAAGGGTCAGCGGGAGTTCGCTGAGGTTAGCGGACTCGCCGACGACAACCGACAGCTCCGGGGCATCGCGAAAGAATTCCCTCGCTGCGGCCAGCAGGTCCGCCGGTCCGTGCCGGTCCTGCAGCAATAGAGACGTGAGGCCGGCCTCCTCCATGAACCTCACCGTGCTGAACGTCGTCTGCAAACCCACCCGCGCGCGCCACGCGACGGCACGCAGCTTGGCGGGGACCACTTCCTCTGAACTGCCGATCAGCACCAAGCTCCAGGCTCCGGCGGGATCGAAGCCGGACTCGATTGCATAACGGCGCAAGGGCTCGGACGGCTCGCCGCGATCCGCGTAGAGGGCCTCCAGGAAGCGCGCGGCTTCCCTCGAATGCAGTGGCGATCGTGACGCAAGGGTGTAGCTGAGCTGCATGCCAATCACAGCGGCCACGGGGCCCAGAATTGGCTGCAGCACCATATCACTCCCGATGCCCTCGATGGCGAGTCGGAATTGCTCGGATGCTCCGCTGGGCAGACGCAGCGTGGTCCGCGCGGTCCCGCCGTGAGTTTCTCCGGCGGAGACAAGCTCGAACGCGTTCAGGTCGATCACCGCCACTCTGGCGTTGACGGCGTTCGCCACGCTTTTGAGCACCTCGGCCAGGGAGTGTCCGTCGGCTGCCAACCGGGTGCATTCGTCCGCCAGTTCCCAGCCCTTCCGCAGTTCCTCGTAACGCTCGGCGGCGATAACCCGATCCACGTGCCGCAGCACAAGCACAAACGGCACCTCCGGGGGAAGCTCCATCAGCGGCAACCCATGCACCTCGCAGGCCTGGAGCAGGCCTGCCGGAAGCTCGCGGTGCGCCGCTCCCAGGCCGAAGGCCAGTCCGGAGACGGGCACGGACACCAACCGTTCCACGTAGGCGTCCCATGTCCGGAAGTCCCTGACGTTCAAGCCCATGCCAGTTGTCAGTACCAGGGAGTTGACGCTAAGGAAGGGCGTAGGGTCCATATGTTCCGTGGGGGCGCACCATGTGATGGGCCGTGTGAGACGGCCCTCGCCCCCCGGCACGCGGAGGCGAATCTTGAGATCGGAATCGTCAAGCAGGTCAGAAATTATCATGACGGCCTCCAGACCCAGCGGCATCTGCCCTTTGCATAGTGCGTCCAGCATAATTCAGCGTGCCGGATTCGGCGGACTGCACAGTATCCCGGACGGGTGATGCTGAGTAGCGTTGCACCATGCAAACCAACGTGATTACCGACACCTCCAGGCGCGTGTTGTTGAATTCGGATATGGGCGAAGGTTTGGGCCTCCACGAGTTCGGCAACGACGAGGAGCTCATGCGGATCATCGACGTCGCGAACGTCGCCTGCGGGTACCACGCCGGCGATCCCGACGTCATGAACCGGACCGTGGCTCTCGCCGCTGAGCACGGTGTGGCCGTCGGTGCGCACCCCGGGCTGCCGGACGTTGTGGGCTTCGGGCGCCGCAGGATGGTGCTCAGCCCTGACGAGGTGGAATCGATCATTCTGTACCAGACCGGAGCCTTGACGGGGTTCCTGGGAAAGCACGGGCTCGAGCTGAACCACCTCAAACCGCATGGCGCCTTATACGGAATGCTGGCCGGTGACGAGGATCTGATGCAGGCCGCCGCCGGAGTCGCCTTGCAGTTTGCGGTGCCGTTTTACGGTCTCGCCGGTACCGCCCACGAAACAGTGTGCCGGGCCATGGGCGTCGAATTCATCCCCGAACTCTACGTCGACCTGAACTACGGTCCTGCCGGGGAATTGCTGATTCAGCGCCGCCCGGCGCCCACCGATCCCGAGGCCGCAGCCGAGCGCGTTCGCCGTGCCTTGGCCGGCGGCCCGGTCCTCGCCGTTGACGGCACCGAGCTGAACATTCCGTTCCGCAGCGTCTGCGTGCACTCCGACGCACCCAACTCAACCGCTGTGGCCAGCGCCGTGCGCAGGGTCCTCGGCTAAATCTGCTCCATCCAACCCGCTGAAAGAGAGCACCACGTGGCAAACATCATTTCCCCCCTTCCCGGGGTTTTTTACCGCAAGCCCGGACCCGGCAAGGAGCCGTTCGCCAATGAAGGCGACACCATACAAATCGGGCAGACCGTGGGCATCATCGAAATCATGAAGCAGTTCACCGAAATCCAATCCGATGTCGCGGGTATCCTCGAATCCTTTGAGGTCGACGAGGGCGAAATGGTCAATCCGGGCGACACCATAATCGTCGTCCGCGAAGGATAGTTGTGAAGAAACTACTCATCGCCAACCGTGGCGAAATCGCGGTGCGGATTGCCCGAACCGCCCGTGAAATGGGCATCGAGACGCTCTTGGCCGCCAGCGAAGCCGACGCTGATTCCCTCGCAGCGCATACGGCTGACAACGTGGTTGTGGTGGGACCGGCGCCTGCCCCTGCCAGTTACCTGAACCAGGACGCCATCCTGGCTGCAGCTTTGGAGAACAGTTGCGATGCTGTGCACCCGGGCTACGGATTCCTGTCGGAAAACGCCGGGTTCGCCCGGCGCGTTGCAGAAGCGGGCCTGGTCTGGGTGGGTCCTGACGCTGACGCGATCGAAACGATGGGCAATAAGTCCATGGCCAGGGAATCCGCCCGGAAGGCAGGGGTCCCGGTGCTCCGCGGATCGGACGGCCCGCTCGACCCGAAGGATGACGCCCTGGAGGTCGCCCGCAGCGTCGGTTACCCGTTGGTCGTCAAGGCCTCCGCCGGCGGCGGGGGCCGGGGCATCCGCTTCGTGCACAGCGAAGATGAACTTCTGGAGACCATTGAGATGGCGCGTGGGGAAGCGGCGTCAGTGTTCGGCGATCCGACCGTCTACCTGGAGCGCTTTGTGGAGCATGCCCGACACGTCGAGGTACAGGTCCTCGGAGACGGAACCAACTTCATCCATCTGGGAGACCGCGACTGTTCCATGCAACGGCGCTCGCAGAAAATCATTGAAGAAGCCCCGGCACCGGACCTTCCCGACGCCGTCCGCAGGACCATCCGGGAATCGTCCGTGGAACTCGCCCGGGAATGCGGCTACAGCGGCGCCGGAACGGTCGAGTTTCTCTATGATCCGGCCGGCCACGAGGCCGCGTTCATCGAGATGAACACGCGGATCCAGGTTGAGCACCCGATCACCGAACAAATCACCGGCGTTGACCTGATCCGCGAACAGCTGCTCATTGCGTCCACCGGATCCATGTCCGTCGCCCAGGACGACATCCACTTCACCGGCCACGCCATCGAGTGCCGGATCAATGCCGAGGATCCGGATAACAACTTTTTCCCCAGCCCCGGCGTCATCACAGCCCTGGAATGGCCCGCCGGTGACTGGATCCGGATTGACACCGGAGTGGAGGTCGGCTCGGCGGTCAGCCCGTACTACGATTCCATGCTCGCAAAGCTCATCGTCCACAAGGACACCCGCGACGCTGCCGTCGCAGCGATGCTGAATGCGCTGGACAGGACACGGATCGAAGGCGTCAAGACCACCATCCCGGTGCACAAGAAATTGTTGGGCCGACCTGAATTCGCGGCTGTGAGCCACCACTCGAAGTTCATAGAGACCGTCCCCGATCTGATGGAGTCACCATGAGTAGCGCCGAACCCGCAACGCTGGAGGCCCGGTACACGTGGGGCGGAGACGAATTCTTATTCGTTGAAGTCTCGGAGTCCATGAGTCTCAGTGCCAATTTCAGAGTCATGTCCATCGCCGCGAAGCTCTCGGCCATGGAGCTACCGGGCATCGTGGACGTCTGTCCTGCCAACGCGTCCTTGCTGGTGAGGTTCGACCCCGACCTCCTGCCGCCGTCGACCCTTGAAGAGACCGTGCGGTCAATTGAAGGGGACCTGGCCCACCACCAGGTGCAAGCACTCGAGACCCGGATCGTAGAGGTCCCCGTCTGGTACAACGACCCCTTCACCGCAGAAGTGGCCGGGCGTTTCCGCGAGGGATTCCATCAGGAGCCGGGCGGCAGCGACATCGATTACGCCGCCAGAGTTAACAATCTCAAGGATGCCGGGGAATTCATCAAGAGGCACCATGAGCAGCCCTGGCTTGTCTCGATGGTCGGGTTCGTTGCCGGCCTGCCGTTCCTCTTCCAGCTGGTTGACCGTGAGAAACAGCTGGAAGTTCCCAAATATCTGAGTCCGCGCACAGACACGCCAAAGCTGACTGTGGGTCACGGCGGCTGCTTCGGCTGCATCTATTCCGTGCGGGGCGCCGGCGGGTACCAGATGTTCGGAGTCGCGGCCGCGCCCATCTTCGATCCTGCCCAGTCGCTGGCCGACTTCAAGGACTTTATGGTGTTCTTCCGGCCGGGCGACATTGTGAAGTTCAAACCAGTCACCGAGGACGAATACAACGGCATTCAGGCCGAGATATCCGCGGGGACGTTCCGCTACCGGCAGGCACCCGTAACTTTTGATCTGTCCCAGGCGCTGGCGAGTCCCGAAAGTTACAACCGGAAACTTATGGAGGCCCTCAATGGCGTTTGACATCAAGAGCCCCGGGCTGGCCACCACCGTCCAGGACCAGGGACGTACCGGCCACTACAACGTGGGCATCCCGCAAAGCGGTTCCATGGACCAATACTCCGCGGAGCTCGGCAATTTCCTGGTCGGGAATACGGCCAAGGAGGCGGTCCTGGAATGCACGTACCTGGGACCTGTGCTGACCACTGACCAAGAGGCTGTCATCGCCGTCACCGGGGCCCCGGTTGACGTGAAGGTCAACGGTGAAACCCGGCCGCAGTGGGCGCGGCTGGAGCTAAGGGCCGGCGATGAACTCAGCTTCGGGGTCATCCGGGGCGGCACGCGCTACTACATAGCAGTCCAGGGTGGAATCGATGTGCCCGAGGTACTGGGAAGCCGGTCCACTTATAGCCTGGGCGCAATCGGCGGTTTCCACGGCCGCAAGCTGGAGGCCGGCGATCTGGTTCCCGTCGGCAGCCCGGCCGACGGCGCAGCACCTGCCGGCGCCGGCACGGTCCCGGAAGAATTCCGCCCGCTTTTCTCAAAGGAGCAGACAGTCAGGATAGTGCTGGGCCTCTACGACCACCGCCTCACCAAGGAAGGGCTGGATGCCCTTCTCCAGGCCGAGTGGAAGGTGACCCCAGTGGCCGACCGGATGGGTTTGCGGTACTCCGGCCCCGGCGTGAAGTGGAAGGAACGGGAGCAGCCATTCGGGGCCGGTTCCGACCCGTCCAACATCGTCGATGCCGGCTACGCCGTCGGCTCCATCCAGATTCCCGGCGGCACCCAGCCCATCATCTTGCACCGGGATGCCGTTTCCGGCGGCGGCTACGCCATGGTGGGCACGGTCATCAGCGCCGACATGGATCTGGTAGCCCGCGCCGCTCCGGGCACATCCACCAGGTTCGTTGCCATCAGTCTGGATGAAGCCCTGGAAGCGCGCAGGGAACTTGCCGAACGCAAGAAGAACGCGCGTGCGGCACTCGGCGCCAGCAGTTGATCCACGGCCAAGCGGCAGGACCCGGGATATTCCTGGCTCCTGCCGCGCTGCGGACCACCTCAGCGCCGGACCAGCGGAAGCGTAAGTTTCATCTCCGTACCCCCTGGCCCGGTCCTGGCCACCTCGACCGTGCCGCCGGCCGTCGTGGCGATTTCCCGGACCAGCGCCAGGCCGATGCCGAAGCTCCGCTGGACCCGGGCACCGTCCGGGCCGGGGGTCCTGACGAAGCGCTCGAAAATCCGATCCTGGTCCACGCCCGTAATCCCTGATCCCGTGTCGGTCACGCGAACAACGGCCCGGTCGCCGTCGATTCCGGTGCCGATGGTGATGCTCCCGCCCGTCTGCGTGTGAGCCAGCGCATTGTCGGCCAGGGCGAGCACGGCCCGGCGCAGGGCGTTCCGGTCGATGCGCGCCAGCGGCCTGCCGCTGTCCGAGAAGGAGAGCCGGACGTCCTGCCGCGCCGCAATCTCCTGCAGGCTTTCCGTGACGGACCCGGCGACGTCGGCTAGTTCCACCGGCTCCGCGGCGGGATCCGGCGCGGCCCCGGTTGCCGCCAGCAGGAGTTCGTTGACGATCCCGGCCAGGGCGGCGGCGTCTTCACGGATCCTGGCCAGATCCCTGCCCGGTTTGGAGTCGGGAACGGCGTCGCGCTGGGCGAGCTGGATGCGCGCGTCCAGGATGGTCAGCGGCGTGCGCAGTTCATGGCTGGCATCCTGGACGAAGCGCCGTTGCAAAGCCAGGGCTTCTCCGAGCGGCCGGATGGCGCTGCGGGCGCTGAGCCACCCGACGACGCCGGCCAGTACGATTCCCGCAATTCCGGCGATGATCATCGCCTCAAACAGGTCCCGGGAATCAAGGTAGGTGTAGGCCTTCCCGGCCGCGGAGCCAGGCAGATCGGGGTGCGCCAGCTTGTTCATCAGGTAGATGGTCGCTGCAGAGAGGAGGCAGAGCACCAGCACCGCGCAAGCGGCGCTGATCCGCACAGCGACCTTGAGCGATGCACGCCGGAGGGTATCGCGGTCTGGTTCGCCTGACCCGGGAGAGCCCCTATTCATGAGCGTCACCAATCTGATAGCCGACGCCGTGGACCGTGCGGACCACGGACTTGGAGATCTTCCTGCGCAGGTGATGGACGTACGTGTCGATCAGACCCGGCTGGTCGGCGGCTTGGAAGTGCTCGCCGAGCAATTCTTCCCGGAGGAATACCCTGCCCGGTTCGGCGGCCAGGGCGGCCAGGAGTCCGGCTTCCTTGGCCGTCAGGGACACCAGCTGCCCGTAAATCGAGCGCACGGACCGGGACGCCGGATCGAATTCCCAGTCCCCAATGCTGACGGGCGCTGGTGCCGGGGTGAAGGTGCGCGTCAGGGCGCGCAGGCGCGCCGCGAGTTCGCCGGCGTCGAACGGCTTGGTCATGTAGTCATTGGCGCCCGCGTCCAGGCCCCGGACCTTTTCGTCCGTAGCCCCCAGGGCCGTGAGAATCAGGATCGGCGTGGAAACCCCCTTGGACCTAAGCGCCGCGACCAGTGCTACGCCGTCCAATACCGGCAACCCGCGGTCGATCACCAGCACATCCCAGGTCCCGGTCAGCGCCAGGTGCAGGCCGTCGCGGCCGTTGGTTGCCAGCTGGATCCGGTAGTCCGGGTCCAGCAGTTCGGCGATCAGCGGTCCCAGCACGACGTCATCCTCCACCAGCAGCAGAAAGGGCCGGCCATCAGTTGTCATGTCAGCTATTCTCGCCCGCCAGGCTCTCCGCCGGCAGGTTTCCCGCAGTGTCGTCGCCCGGCTCAGCCGTCGCCCCGGCCCCGGGCTTCCGGTTCCGGCGCCGGCGCTTGAGGAGCTGGATGCCCCCCGGCAGGACCGAGGCGAGCACCAGGACGACGGCGATCACGTCGATGTTCTTGGCGATGATCTCGTAGTGACCGAGCCAGGTTCCCAGCAAGGTCACGGAGGCGGCCCAGGCCAGGGCCCCGGCAACGTTCCAGAGCGTGAACGAGAGGTACCCGTAGCGGCCGATGCCGGCGCTCAGGGGCGCAAAGGTCCTGACCATGGGCACGAAGCGGGCCAGCACGACGGCGGCGCCGCCGTGGCGTCGGAAGAAGTCCTCGGTGGTGGCCAGGTGCGCAGTCTTCAGGATCCGCGCGTCGTCCTTGAACCAGCGGCGGCCGAACTTGCGTCCGATCATATAGCCAACCTGGTCTCCTGCCACGGCGGCGGCCGTGACGACGCCGATGAGCAGCGGCAGCGTCACTTGCAGTTGTTCATGCAGCAGCCCCGCGGTGAAGAGCAGCGAATCCCCGGGGAGGAAGGGGAACAGCACGCCGGATTCGATGAATACCATCACGGCGATGATGCCGAGCGCCGCCGGGCCGAGGCCCTCCAGCAGGCTCGCAGGGTCAAGAAGGGACGGGCTTCCGGCCGCCGCGGACAACACCGGGGCGAGGCCTGTAGCGAAAATGGGGTGCATGGGCGCGTCCTTAGGTTTGGGGTGAACGGGCTGAACGGGACGCAGCGGCGCTCGTCAGGCGGTTCAGGGCGTCCGGAGCGAACCGGTTCCACAGCCCGCCCAGGAGCAGGACTGCAGCACTCGCAGCGAGAAAAGAGGCCGCAACATCAGTAGGGTAATGGACTCCGATATACAGCCGCGACCAGGCCACGAGCAGTGCCAGCAGCACCGCGGCGGCGGCTGCTGGTTTGGCCCACCGCGTGCCGCAGGCCAGGAAATAGACCGCAAAACCCAGGGCGACCGCGAAGGAGACGTGCCCGCTGGGAAAACTGTTGGACCCCGTCTCGGGTGAGAGCGGATCGAAGAGCAGGGCCGGGTCGGGCCGCTGGCGGGCGATGATGAGCTTGAAGACCTCACTGGCCACCCAGCCTGAGCCGGCGACGAGTCCGAACGCGACGGCCTTGCCGATGGAGCGGCGGACCAGCCAGAGATACAACGCGAGGACGGCGACGAGGGCAGCCCCGGCCACCGGGCCGAAGACCACGTTCAGGATCATTGCGACACCGGTCAGAAGCGCGGCGTGGTGCAGGCTGAGGTTCTGGTCCACGCCGAGTTCGGCTGCGTTGCCGCCGGGTGCAAGCTGTACCGTCAGGCCCAGAACGAGCACGGCCGCCGACAGCAGCAAACCCCACAACAGCCAGTGGCGGGCCTGCGGAATGGGCCGGAACTGCTGACCGGCGCCCTGGCTCGTGCCGGCGGGATCCGGTGGTGCTGTTCCGCGGTCTACAAGGGCTGGTGCAGGCATGGAGTCCTCCGGGTCGGCGCAAGGGCGCTGTCCGGCGCCTTCTTCCACTCTCGCGGGGGGCTCTTAAGAATGGCTTAAGAAGTTGTGGAACCGGGCAGCGGCACATTGCTCGACGCGGCGGTACTCTAAAGCCCATGGAAATGCGCCTGGAAGTCGTGCAAGTACCGGTGGCAGATGTCGACCGGTCCAAGTCCTTCTATATGGAGAAGCTGGGCTTTGTCCTCGACCACGACGTCGAGTACATCCCCGGGATGAGGGTGGTGCAGCTGACGCCGCCGGGTTCGGCTGCTTCGATCGTCATTGGCACGTCGATGACGGGCATGGCGCCGGGCAGCCTTGAAGGGCTGCAGCTCGTGGTACCTGATTTGGCTGCCGTGCGGGCGGAGTT
Source organism: Arthrobacter sp. MP_M4 (assembly GCF_035984855.1). NCBI lineage: Bacteria > Bacillati > Actinomycetota > Actinomycetes > Micrococcales > Micrococcaceae > Arthrobacter > Arthrobacter sp. MP_M4. The sequence continues at coordinate 100,504 of NZ_JAXCHX010000008.1, read as the reverse complement.
GCTGAGGCGCGGCGCCGATATCAGTGACGTCCAGGATATGGGCGGGGTGCACTTCGCTTTCTTCGCTGACCCGGATGGCAACCGCTGGGTCATCCAGGGCGCCACGGCTCCCGCCGTCCGGGATGCCCACCTGGGTGCACCCGCGAAGCACCGCGGTTCGGTTGGGCGTCCGTCGCTTCAGTAGGTGGCCGCGTTCTGCAGGATCAGCGGCTTCAGCGGTGTTTGGTTGAAGTCGAAGGCAACGGACAAGTCGCCCAGGATAGGGCTGGTTTCCCGGACCCCGGGGCGGGCGTCGGGCCGGCCGTCCGTGGCGGGATCCAGGCGCTGGCCGTGCAGGAAGTCGTCCTCGATGAACTTGATATAGGCGTCGTGGCTCAGTGTCTGGTGGTCAACGTACCCCTTTTTGGCGTAGGGGCTGATGATCAGGCCCGGGACCCGGAAGCCGTAGCCGTTGGCATCCGCCACGGGGGGCGCCACGTGGTCGTAAAATCCGCCCCAGTCGTCCCAGGTGAGGAATATGGCGGTGCTTCCCCAGTCGGGGCCGTTCATGATGGCGTTAATGAGCCCGGCAACGTACGCCTGGCCGGTGCTGATCCGGGCGGGGGCATGCTCGCTGACTTTATCGGTCGGTGCCACCCAGCTGACGGCGGGCAGAGTGCCCTGGCGTGCGGCGTCGTAGAAGTTCTGTTGGGATTGGATGTTGCCCAGCTCGCCGTCCTCCTTCACGGTGTCGAAATAGAGGAGCGGGTTCCACAGCCCGGGGGTTTTGGCGTTCTGCTTCACCGGGGCGCAGGTGGCGGTGTCGTTGCGGCAGTCGGGTTCGGTGCCGTCGAAGACGTAGTAAGCCCAGGGGACGTGCTGTTGGTGGAGCAGGTAGGTCAGATCGGTCCAGGCGTAGTCGGGCAGTTCAAGTTTTTTGGCGGCCTCGGTGAGTTTTTTCTTCAGGCCTTCGGGCACCGTGGCGGCGTCAACGGCTGCCTGGCAGGTGGGATACGAATCGGTGGGCTTGCAGCTGGCGCTGATGAGCTGGTCAATCTCCGTGGCGAGATCCGGACTGATGCCCGCGGACCGGAGGGCTTCCTGGCACGGCTGGAGATCGAGGCCGGCCCGGCATTTGCCGATCAGGGTGTGGTTGATCATCTCCGGATCCGGGCCGCTGTCAGGATTCTGTAACGCGTTCACGCACGACGCCGGGTCGCCCGCTTTGGCGCACTTGGCGGACCATTCCGACACCAGATAGAGGTGGGCTGGCAGGCTCCAGGACGCGGCCGCCGCAAACATGTGGTCCTGAAGGGTGAAGTTTTTTGCATAGGCCCAGTAGTTGGGCAGGTCGCGCCCGTCGTGGTATCCCATGACGTCGGTCTGTTGGGTCCCGAAAGAACAGGTGGTTGCTGCCGGTTTGCAGCCGGCCAGTCCCTTCTCCGCCTGCGCAACGAAGCCGTCCATGGCGCCGTGGTGGGCGTCCGCGATCTCATCTGCGTGGCTGTGTGGTCCACCGGCGTTTCTGTCTGCGGCATTGTAGAACGGCCGGACACAGCCGCCGTGGCCGGGGTCCGGCAGACAGGCCACCGGCACCCCGTTGTTCATTGCAATCCCGTCAACTCCGGGAAACGTGCCGAAGTAGCTGTCAAAAGATCGGTTTTCTTGCATGATGATCACGACGTGTTTGATCTGGGACAGGTCTCCCTGGACCCGCCGCCCGGCAGAAGGCCCCTCGCCGGACGGGACCACGGCCACCAGCCAGAGAATGAGGACTGACACGGCAGCCACGAGGGTGCGGCGAGCCTTCAGGAACTTCACGGTCGGGCCCGATAAACGTCCGCGCCGAAGGCGTTGACTGCCGGTTCACTGGCGCCGGCAAGCCGGGGAAGGGAAAAGATGTCCTCGATGCTGGCCAGGAGACTGTAGTGGTTGTACTGCCGGTCGGAGGTCGTTCCGGCCTGCGTGAACGGTGAGATGACCAGGGCTCCGACTCGTCCTCCTGCCGTTCCTCCCGCCACGCCCTCAGCGGGGCCGACGGCGCCGCCGTCGGCCTCATCGAAGGTAATGACGAGCAACCCGTCCTGCTGGAATGCCGGGGAGGCAAGAATTGCCGGTACATTCTCGCTGAGCCATGTGTCCGCCGACGCCATCCCTCCCGGGCTGCCGTCCACGCACGGACTGTCGTGCCCGTCGTGGCAAAGATTAGGAGTGATGTACGAGAGGTTCCGAGTGGTGTCCACGGATCTCAGGTCCGGCTGCAGTGCCGAAAAGTCGACGACATTTTTCCTGCAGTCTGCGGATGAGGTGATGGATTCGAAATAGCCGAAGGGGTTGTGGCGGGTCGCGTACTGGTTTCCGGCGGAAGCCTTCACGTGGTTATCCTCAGCACCGAGGACAGGGTGCTGGCAGGGCGACGGCATATCTTCCATGTAGCCCCGCCACGACTTTCCCGTCGACGTCATTTGCCCGGCAAGGGTGGGAACCCCGGCAGGGTAAACGCACCCGTCACCCAGCACCCGGCCCTGGGAATCGGTGCCGGACAGGTTCAACCGGGTGAAAGTGTGGCAGTCCTTGCGGGTGCTCCCGTTGGGCGGTTGGCCGGAGATTTGGGCAAGATAGTTTGGCAGTGAGTTGTGGGCTATGCCGTAGTAGTTCGTGAGCAGCACCCCTTGGGACCGCAGCGGCCCGGCCAGGTAAGGGGCCGCCGGCACGGTGTCCCACACCCGGCTGTAGCCCTTGTTTTCGAGGTTGATCACGAACACATGCCCGGGGGTGCCGGGCCGGGCCGGGACCGGCTGCGGTTGGCAGCCGGCAGTACTGACCATGAGCACTGCCAGGGCAAGCAATGTTCCGGGCCCGTGCCTGAAGCGCCGCCGCCATCGTGGCCGTATTTTTCTCAAGCGCACTGGGAAGAACATCTCGGTGTTCCCGTCTGCCGGGCGGCAGCCCTACCCGCCAGCCGTCCGGGAAATTTTGATGTTCAGGGGTAGGTCGGGATGGCGATGTACTGGTTGATATTCGTGGACTGGAAGGTTGCAAAACTCAGCGTGGATTGACCGCCCTCCGGGTTCCCCACCACCACGGTCTCATCGGCAGAGTTCACGCCCAGCAATGCGTATGAATGGTTTGCAACCAGCTTGCCTTTGGAATTGGAGGTGCCCAGGGTGACGAGGCCGTTCGTGAAATCCTGCTGCACCTGCTCGAAGCTCACTCCCGACATAGGGCCGCCGGGATTGCGGTCGACGCCCACTTTTCCCGTGATGGCGTAGAGGGCGTTGTGCACATCGTGGTCCTGGGCATTGCTGAGGTCGGTGCCTTCGATGCCCTTGTAGCTGTTGCCGTTCGCGGCCGCCCAGGCCTTCTCGATGATCGCCGCCCAGGAAACGTTCTTGCCGCCAATGTTTTCGACGCCGTTCTCGAGCGGCTTGTTGCGGCGGTAGGGAAGTTCTCCGTTGACTGTCACCGTCACCGGACCGGGTTTACCGTCGTATTTGCTATGGAAGGACACGGTGTACGTGCCATTGCCGTTGTCGTGGACCATATTCGAAATGGTCTCGGGGGCCCGGGCGGCTACTGTCAGCAACGCTGCCAGGAAATAGCAGTCACCCACTTTGCCCTGGGCAATGTTCGTGAGGTTTCCGGAGATGTCCGGTTTGCCTGCGCTGTCGAGGGTGAAGAGGACTTGATTCGGGATCTGTTGGAAAGTCCCGTTCTTTACCGAGGGATTCTTCACGGAAGGCACGGCTCCTCCCACAGCCGGCGGGGCGGTCGGATCGGGCAGGAAAGTGGCCCGGGTATTAAGAAGCGACATTATCCCAACCATCACGAACACGGCAATGAGTGAGTAGATGACGATGGCGCGATATCTGGACCGCCTGGGTTCTGCACGTTTAAACATCTGCGCCGTCCCTTCTGCGGGCTATTGCAGGAGCAACAACATCGCGGAGGCATCTGCCGACGGCGCCTTCGCCGACCGGTGTGGCTGACTTTTGTTCATCAAGTCACCAACAGCTTGTCGCAGGCAACCAGACTCGTGCAAGAAGATGCGAACGATTCACAGGCAAATGCTGGGGAAGTCACAGGGACGGGGCGGTTTGCAAGAATGGACAGCATGACCCTCACAACGTTCGCCCTTGTCCGCCCTGGTCAGACGGATTGGAACGCCCAGCGCCGTTTGCAGGGGTCCACCGACATTCCACTGAACGACGTCGGCCGCGGCCAGGCGCACGACGCCGTCGCCGTCCTGTCTGGTTACGGGTGGGACGCCATCGTGTCCTCGCCGCTGAGCCGGGCCGCAGAAACGGCCGACCTCATCGCGGCGGGCCTGGGGCTGACCGTGACCCGGCGCGTACCGCAGCTCACCGAGCGTTGCTTCGGGCCCGCGGAGGGCATGCAGAACGGTCCTGAACTGGACGCACTGCGCATACCCGGTGGCTTCCGCGGCGCCGAAGACGAGGACGGGGCCGCCAAGCGCGGGTTGGCGTCGCTCGAAGCCCTCGCCGAGGAGTTCCGTGGCCGCCGCGTCCTGGTGGTCACCCACGGCTCGCTGCTCCGAGTGAGCCTCAGCCTTGCCACCGGCCGCACGCTGCCCAGCATCGACAACGCTGTTCTCAATCTGGTCCACCACCATCCGGTCAACGGCTGGCAGCTTGAGTACTTCAACGGGGAGCGGGTTGCCGCCGGCATTCCCGGCTGACCTTTGGAGGGTCCGCCAACCGGCGAGGAACCGCAACAGGAACGGGAACCTGCGCACCGTCCGCTGGTCGCAGAAGGCGCCGGTTAGCCGGGTTCGGGCACTTCGCCGTTCCCGGCTGCCTCTATCCAGTCCACGCCTTCATCCGAGAAATAGAAGCCCGAGGGCTGGCTCTCACCAGCCCACCAGGCATCGGCAGCGACTGATCCACCAGCCCGCGTGATCTCGGCGATGATCTCCTCCGGCACGGCATCTCCGTTGTTCTTGATGAGCCAGTCCTGCGTCGAGGGTTTTAGATTCGGCCACCATTGTTCGATACTCATGGCCGCATTGTGCCACTTCGGGTATCAGGTTCTCGACCCCCAAAACCCAAGTCGGAACCACGGCCGAGGGCTGGCGGCACTACCCTGCTGGCCGCAGTGGTCACCCGCGTCGGCGAGGTCGAGGCCACTGAATGGGCCCTTGACCAGGCGACGGCTGCGTGTGAAGTGCAGATCGCTGCCGCCCTGGCCGCCGGGGTGCCGGCCGATCAGATAGCTGATGCCGCGGGAGAGCAGGCGCCGCTCCGCGTCACACGGCGTCGTCGACAGTGATGACGATCTTGCCGCGGGTGTAACCTTCCATATTGAGGCGGAAGGCTTCGGCCGCCTCCGGCAAACGGAAGGTCCGTGCGACTTCCACCCGGATGTTGTGCCGGTCCACCAGATCGGCGAGGTCCTGCAACTGGGCGCCCACGGGGTTGACCCACATCCAGGTGCCACCGTGCTGCTCGACGTCGCTGTCCGCGATGGAGGCGTGGCGGCCCCCGTCAGCCAGGACCGCCAGGGTGGTATCGAGGTTGCCGCCGACGAAATCTGCGACAATATCGACGCCCTCGGGGCATAAGACCCGCACCCGGTCCGCGAGCCCTTGACCGTAACTCACGGGCTCGGCTCCGAGGGACCGCAGGAAGTCGTGGTTCCTTTCCGACGCGGTGGCGATGACCCTCGCGCCCAGTGCTGCGGCGATCTGGATGCCCAGGGATCCGACGCCGCCGGAGCCGCCGTGGATCAGCACTGTCTCACCCGTCTTGAGGCCCAGTCGGGTGAGGACCTGATAGGCCGTCAGGCCGGCAAGGGGAAGACCGGCGGATTCGTTCCACCCCAGAGATGCGGGCCTGCGGGCGAGACGTCGTTCGGGCAGGGCAATATACTCGGCGAAACTTCCGCCGTGGACGTAGTCTTTCCGGCCGTAGGAAATGACTTCATCGCCGGGCTGGAAGTGCGGCGCGTCGATGCCAACGGACTCGACGACGCCGGCCACGTCCCAGCCGGGTATCGCCGGGAACTGCAGGTCCATGGCCTGGTCCAGGTGCCCGGCCATGATCTTCCAGTCGACCGGGTTCACCGAGGCCGTCTTGACCTTGACCAGGACCATCCCGGGCCCCACCTTCGGCGCCGCTTGCTCTGTGAGTTCAAGGACGTCGGGGTTGCCGTATTCGCTGTAAGTCATTGCTTTCATAGAGGGGAGAACAGCCGAACTGGGGACGCTATTCCGGAACCTGCCGACGGGTGCGGCAGATCACCGCGGGGCGGCAGGAGCTTTGATCCGATCAGCCATTGGAATCAACGGTACGGGCGTCGTTGGCCTGGGAACGTAGGCGGCCAACTCTGCCGGAAGAGCGGGCCCGTCCCGGGCCCGCGCCCTAGACGGGCAGGTGGAAACCGCCGTCGGAATGCAGGAGTTGGCCGTTGATCCAGCCGCCGCGTTCGGAGAGGAGGAAGGACACCAGGCTGGCCGCGTCCCGCTGGGTGCCAAGCCGGCCAAGCGCGGTCTCGCTGCGCAGCGTCTCTGCGAAGTCAGGACTGATCCAGCCGGTGTCTACCGGGCCCGGATTGATCAGGTTCGCCGTGATCCCGAGGTGCCCCAGTTCGCCGGCTGCCGCGATGACAATTCGATCGAGCGCGCCCTTACTGGCTCCGTACGGGAGGTTGTGGGTGGTGTGGTCGCTCGTCAGCGCCACTATGCGCCCCAGCCCGGGCGCCGCCGAATATCGCTGCGCGAAGGCCCTGATCAACAGCCAGTTGGCACGGGCATTGACTGCGAAGTGCCGGTCGAAACTCTCGACGGACGTGTTGAGGATGCTGCTGTCCACTGACTCTGCGTGGCTGGCAATCAGCGCCCGGACCGGCCCAAACCGGTCTGTGACGGCGTGCACCAGGGCCCCGGGCGCCATCGGATCTGCCAGGTCGGTCTCCACCGCGAAGGTCCTGGCCCCCAGTTCGTGCAGCTCAAGAGTGAGGTCCGCCACGAAGTCCCGTTCCGGACGGTGGTTAGCAACGGCGATGTCCCACCCGTCCGCGGCAAGTTGGCGGGCGATTTCCGTACCGATGGAGATCGGACGCCCGACGCCGGTGATCAATGCTATGGGACGCAACTCAGTCATTGGCCGATCCTACGACATCATCCCCACTGCTCCTGGCGGGCGTACCTATGGGCTTGGCGGCGACCATACCCGCCTTGTTGCTGCAGACGCGGCCGGTACCCCTTGGGAGGGTCTGCCAGAACCCCTATTAGCCACTCCCGCTGGCGAGTGGCACTGGCACGGCTGGCACGGCGCAACCCGGGAGAACTTCATGTGCCACCTCGCCCTGTGGGAGGCCGCTGCCGGCGGCGGCGAACCCGAGACGGTTTGGTGCGCCAAGCTCACTGACACCGAATACCCGGGCGGGACGTAAAATCACGCCGTCGGAAAGGGCTTCTCCGGGAGGTGACTGGGGACTGCATACTTGTCCGGGGACGGTAAAAGGGCGTGGCTGATGAGCCAGGCGTCCAGTTCAGCAGGGGGAACCGGCCTGGACATGAAATAGCCCTGAGCAAGGTCGCAGCCGTAATCGCTCAGTGCCCGGAAAGCTTGCGCGTCCTCAACGCCCTCGGCCGTCATCTCCAGGCCCAGGCTGTGGGCCAGATCGATCGTCGAGACCACCAGGGCCGTGGCCCGCGCGTCATCCATCATGGTCAGGATGAAGGACTTGTCGAGTTTGAGCTCGTCGATGGGCAGCTCCCGCAGGTAGGACAGTGAGCTGTAGCCCTTCCCGAAATCATCCACCGCAATCCGAACACCCATATCCCGGAGCTCAGAAAGGATGGTGCAGGCCCGGTTGCGGTCGGCGACCAGAACGTCTTCGGTGATTTCGAGGACCAGCGCGGAGGGTGACAGCCCGCGGGCAGCGGTCATCGCTGCCACCTGCGCCGGCAACCCGGAGTCCATTACGGAGCTGGCGGAGAGGTTGACAGCCACGGAGAGCGGCCGCTCCCGGGCCGCCCAGATAGCGGCCTGGTCCAAGGCCTGAGCGAGGACGACCCCCGTCAACGCGGGCATGAGCCCGGCTTCTTCGAACCGCTTCAAGAAGGTGTCGGGTTGCAGCAGACCCAGCGCCGGGTGTTCCCAGCGGACCAGGGCTTCCACTCCCCGGATATCCCCCGATGCGAGATTTATCTTCGGCTGAAAGTGGAGGACCAGTTGATTCTGGAGGAGCGCGTCGTTCAGCGCCTGCACGCTGTGGAACTGGCTGGGGACGACGTCGATTGCGCCGTCCGCATAGAGGCAGTGGCCGCTGTGCATGGTCTTGGCGGAGTACATGGCCAGGTCTGCTTTGCGCAGCAGCAGGCTCAGGTCCCGGCCCTGCTCCGGGTAACAGGAAATGCCGATGCTTGCGTTGACTTGGACCGTTACCCCGTCCAGGTCATAGGGCTCTGCGAGCGCGGCCCGGAGTTTCAGTGCGACCGCCTGCGCGTCGGCGGGCCCGCAGTTCGCAACGTGGACCACAAACTCGTCACCGCCCATTCGCGCGAGGAGATCGACGGCGCGGAGTTGCCCCGACAGGCGTTCCGCGACCTGGATGAGGAGCCGGTCCCCCACGTCGTGGCCGAGTCCGTCGTTGATTTCCTTAAACTTGTCGAGGTCCAGCAGCAGCACCGCACTGGGGTGCCGTGCGTCGGCCGCCAGCCGCCGGGGAAGGTCGGTGTAGAGAGCCCTCCTGTTGGAAAGACCGGTCAGTTCATCGGTTCTGGCCTGCCGGTTGGCGTCCGACAGGCGGAGCCGCTGACGGAACACCAACGGCAGGGCGGCCATGGCCAGGGTGAGGCTGGCGAGCACCACGGCGAGGACCACCACCCGCTGCTGGGAAGCCAGGATCAGGACACCCAAACCGGCGGCTGTCGCGAGCGCCGGAACGGCCTGCGCGGGAACTGCGGCTCCCAGACCGCCGTCGGATCTCTCGGCTCGGCCCTGGAACACAATCCAGGAACCGATGAGCGCCGTACCGGCTCCCCACGCGGCATCCAGCGGTGTGCCGATGACGTACATGCCGCTGATTTCCAGCAGGGCGTAAGCGATGTCAGCGCCCGCAAAGGTGATGAGTCCTAAGACCAGCAAGCTCCATCCACCTGCCAGCGCCGGCCGCGCGGTCGCCGCGATTCCAATGACGGCCGCCACCAGCAGAAGATCCAGGAGCGGGTAGGCCGCCCCGACCGCGACCGTCCAGGTCGCCGTACCGTCCAGTGCCGAGTTCAGGACCGGGCTAAGCACCACTGTGAGAACAGCGGCGGCACCGAGGGCTCCGACGGCGCTGTCCAAGATCACGGGCCACGTCATGTCACGCGAACGGTCACGGACAATGACGGCCAAGGCCGCCAGCATCAGGACATAGAAACCTAAATAGCCGATGTCCGCCGGCGACGGCAAAGGAACGTTCTCGCCGGCTGCCGCCTGCAGGACGTAGTAGGTATCACCCGCGGCCTGGCATGACAGCGCCCCGGCGGACAGCAGAATTTCCGTCTGCCGGCCCTTCAGCCAGCCGACCGTCCACCAGCCCACTGCGGCCGGAAGCCACACCACCAGCAAGGCGAGGAACCCATCAACGAAGAAATCGAAGTCGGCCGATATCCGAAAGGTCACTCCGGCCGCGTACGCACCGGCTACGGCAAGCAAGGCGCCAGGTACCAGCCAGATTTTGCGGTCCCCGCGTCGGAGGCCGTGGCTCGTTATGAGTTGTTGGAAGACCATCAGTCGTCACTGCCCCTGATTTTCGCCGGACGTCGGCGGACCGGGGTCCTGCTCGACCCCTGCAAACTCGTTGCTGTCGGGGGCGGCGCGCACCCCGGTGTTGCTGCGGGTCATGGTTCTCCTTCGAGCGGGACGGTGCGCCCCAGTATCCCTATCGGCCGGGAACAGGAGCGCGTAATGCACAGCGGCCAGGAATCCTTGACTGTGATCGAACGGCAACACCGGCCGGCCCCGCGCCTGCCTTCAGAGCAAGAGTTTGAACCCTACATGCGACGCCTCAAACCCCAGACGCTCATAGAACCGGTGCGCTGCGACCCGGGAACCGTCCGAGGTCAGCTGCACCAGTTTTGCGCCGCGCCGACGCCCTTCGGCGACCGCCCACGCGATCATCGCCCCTCCGAGGCCGTTGCTCCGCAGGTCCGACCGGACGCGCACCGCCTCGATCTGCAGCCGTGTTGCTCCTCCCCGGGCGAGTCCGGGAATGAAGGTCAGCTGCATGGTCGCGACCACGTCAGTGTCAGCCCCGACGACAACGACCAGAAGCTGGGCGGGATCGGCGCTGATTGCCTGAAAGGCATGGTCGTAGGGGCCGCGGTTCTCTATGGCGGCCGAGTCGACGGCGGACCTGAGTTGATCGTCCGCCAGAAGCCCCAGGATAGGGCCGACGTCGGACGCTTGGGCCCTCCGCAACGTGAAGGGGCGGCCGGCCAGCTTGAGTTCTGCGGGAATCATCCGCCCAGTATTCCAGCCACCGGCGTCGGCGCCCGCCCTGCACGCGGGACAGCCCCACGCACTTGTCCTAGGCGGAATGATAAGCCTACTGTCCATTAGTAGAGCAGGCGGAACTCAGGGATCGGAGCAAACATGGTCAGCACCTCGGGCGGCAACCGCACGGCAGCGGGACCGCGGGGAACCCAAGCGCAGGGAATCGGGTTGCCCGGTACCATCCTGGGCATCGGCCTGGGCGGCTTCGTGGACGGCATCCTGTTGCATCAGATACTCCAGTGGCACCACATGCTCTCGAGTTCTGACACGGCGAACATCGACATTGGCTCCTATCCGGTCACCACCGTGCACGGCCTGCAGATGAATACCCTGTGGGACGGGGCGTTCCACACCTTCACATGGCTGGCCGTGCTGGTGGGGCTGGGGATGCTGTACGCCCGCGTCCTGGGATCGCGGGGGCGGGTGTGGGCCTCCCGGGTGCTGTGGGGGTGGATCATCCTGGGCTGGGGTGTCTTCAACGTGGTGGAAGGCCTGGTGGACCATCAGATCCTGGGAATCCACCATGTGCTCAGCGGGGAATACCAGACATTGGCTGACGTCCTGTTTCTGGTCCTGGGCGCCGCGCTGATCGCCGTCGGCTGGTGGATGCAGCGCACCGGCAAGCCAGTGGATCTGGCCGGACCCGGCGGCCCGTCACGGACCCGGTCGTGATGGCACCTGCTCACGACGGCCAAGCGCCGCAGCTTGCGGCTGGTTTCGACGACGTGCTTCCGTTGCTCGTCTTGGCGGCTCTGGCCCTGGGGTACCTGGTGCTGTCCCGTCGTCGGGAGCGGGAGCCGCGGGGCTGGAGCCGATGGCGCACGGCGGCCTTCCTGGGCGGCGTGGTGACGTTAGCTCTGGGGTTGAGCCCGCAGGTTTCCCCATATGCCGGCGGCGGGTTGCCCGGCCACATGTACCAGCACCTGCTGATCGGGATGTATGCACCGATCGGGCTGGTCCTGGGCGCACCGGTGACCCTGCTGCTCAGGTCCCTGCCCCGGCGCCAGGGAAAGCGTATCGGCAGGTTCTTCCGGTCCGCACCCCTGCACGTGCTGGCGCATCCGGTGACTGCGCTGGTGCTGAACCTGGGCGGCCTCGCGGCCCTGTACTTCACGCCGCTGTATGCGGCCGCCGCACGGGAACCGGCTCTTCATCACCTCGTCCATCTGCATTTTCTGGCGTCCGGGTACCTGTTCGCCTGGGTGGTCGCGGGGCCCGATCCGGCCCCCGCCCGCCCGTCGGTGCCGGCACGGCTCTGGGTGCTGGGCGCGGCCATCGCCGGGCACGCCGTGATCTCCCAGCTTCTCTACGCCGGACTATTCGTCAAGGTTTCGGCGCCGATCGGAGAGCTGCGCCAAGCGGGCGAGCTGATGTACTACGCCGGGGACATCGCGGAACTGCTCCTCGCTTTCGCGTTGGTCTCGAGTTGGCGGCCCACCGCGAGAATCCGGCGCCAGCGCCCGCGGCGGACCTCAAACCCGGAACCGGCCTGAAAGACCTCCGTCCGAGACCCTGCACCGGCCAGTCGGGCCGGGTCCCGCTACGACGGGCACCCGGCCATACCTGGATCAGGCCTGGCGGTAGACCTTGCGGGCAATGGTCAGGCTGACCGTTGCGATGACCGCGATGGTCACCAGGTAATACCCCGGCACCAGCAGGGAGCCGGTGCTGCCGATCAGCCACGTCAGGATGAACGGGGCAAAGCCGCCAAAGACGGTGACCCCGATGTTGTAGCCCAGGGAGAGTCCTGTGGACCGGATCCGGGCCGGGAACATCGAGGACATGATGGCCGGCAGCGGTGCGAAGTAGGCGGTGGCCAGCACCGACAGTAGGAGTTCCACCACGATCATGGTGGGCAGCGCCGGCGCCGCGATGAGCACCAGGAATGCCGGGATGCCGACGACGATGGTTCCGGCGGCCGCCCAGGTCATGACCCGGGCCGGACCCACCTTGTCTGCCAGCATGCCGATGAACGGCGAACCCAGGCTCATGACCACCCCGAAGATCAAGGTGGAGAGGAAGCCTACGGATTTGGGCATTCCGAGGTTTACGATCGCGTAGGTGGGCATGAAGAGGGCGATGTAGACGCCGACGGATCCGAGGGAAACGACGCCGACGATGGCCCAGAGCCGGCCGCCGTTGCCGATGAAGGTCTCCCGCAGGGGCGAGGCGGACCGTTCCGTGGCCAGGAATTCCGGCGTTTCCTCCATCTTGGACCGGATGTACCAGCCGACCGGTCCGATGGCCAGCGCGAAGATGAACGGCAGGCGCCAGCCCCAGGAATCCAGTGCCTGCGTGCTGAGGTACGTGTTCAGAACGAATCCAAAGATTCCGGCCAGCAGAATGCCGCCACCCTGGGTAGCCACCTGCCAGCTGCCATAGAACGCCTTGCGGTTGGGGGCGTATTCGATCAAGTAGGCCGTGGCTGTGCCAAACTCCCCGCCGGTGGCGAATCCCTGCAGCAGCCGGGCGACCAGCACCAGGATGCTCGCTGTGACCCCGATGGCGGCCGCTGTGGGTGCAACGACAATGAGCAGGGTGCCGGCGAACATGACGAGGATGGACACCAGCATGCCCGCCTTGCGGCCGGCCCTGTCGGCGTAGCGGCCGATGATGATGCCGCCGAGCGGCCGCATGATGAAAGAGACCCCGAACGAGGCGAAGGCCAGCAGCAGCGACGCCGTCTCGTTCGTCGTCGGGAAGAACAGCTTGGAAATGGTGACGGCGAACGTGCCGTAGACGATCAGGTCGAACCATTCGAGTCCGTTGCCGATGGACGCGGCCACGACGGCTTTGCGGGCGTTGCTTTGTTCCAGCGCAAGTTCCGCTGCCGTACGCGGCTTGGTGACGGGGTCGTTGGACCCGATGCTGGGGGCGGTTTGATGGCTCATGGCTGTGCAGTCCGTTCGGTCGTAGCGAGGTGGGCAGCGAGAGCCTGCAGGAAATGCTCGCAGGCGGCAATCTGGGTCAGTTCGATGTATTCGTTGGCGGTGTGGCCTTGGTCCATGTTGCCGGGCCCGCAGACCACGGTGTCGATGCCGGCCCGCTGGAAGAGCCCGGCCTCGGTGGCGTAGACCACGGTTTCTTCGACCGCGTGGCCGGTAAGGCGCTGCGCCAGTTCGAGGGCGGCGCGCGGGCTCTCGGGGCTAAGGCCCGGGACTTTGCCCAGCGGGACCATCCGGATGTCCGCGGCGGGGTTCTCCTGCTGGATGGCGGCCCGGAGTTCGGCCAGGTTGTCCTCGATACGGGCGACGACGGCCTCCGGGTCGTCACCGGGAATGGTCCTGAACTCGAACTCGAAGTCGCACCTCTCGGCAACCGTGTTAACGGCGGCCCCGCCGCTGACGACGCCGACGTTGGCGGTGGTGTACGGCACCACAAAGGTCGCATCGAACGGGCCGGACAGCCGGTGTTCGTCAGCGAGTGAGCGGATGAAGGCGATGGACCGGGCCGCATACTCGATGGCGTTGACGCCGGTGGAGGTCATGGCGGAGTGGGCGGCAATTCCACTGACGCTGACGCGGTAAAGCTGGCTGCTCTTATGCGCCGAGACGGGGTGCATGCTGGTGGGCTCACCGACAAAACACAGCCGGGGACGGATTCCGCGGGCCGCAAGCTCGTCCAGGAGGACGACGGCGCCGTGGCAGCCGACCTCTTCGTCGTACGTCCAGGCGAAGTGCAGCGGCTCCGCCAGCGGACAGGACAGGAACTCGGGCAGGAGGGCCAGGATGGCGCCGCTGAAAGCCTTCATGTCCGTGGTACCGCGGCCGTAAAGCCGCCCGTCGCGGATCTCGGGCGTGAAGGGGTCGCTGTCCCAGTCCTGGCCGTCCACCGGGACGACGTCGGTGTGCCCGGCGAGCATGATGCCGCCAGTGACGGAGCCGTCGCGGGCGGGAATCGTAGCGAAAAGGTTGGCCTTGTTGCCGTCCGGGCTGGGGACGATCACCGGGGTGATGCCGTGGGCGGTGAGCTCCTCGGCCATGCTGGAAATCATCGCAAGATTGGAATTGCGGCTGGTGGTGTCGAAGGTGATCAGCTTCTTGGACCACGCGAGCGCGGCGGCGCCGGGGGCGGTGCCGGCGGGGCCGGCTGTTGTTGGAACGGCGGTTGCCGGTGCGGAGGTGGGCGTCATGGGCAGATTCCTCGGGAAGGTTGATGGGCCGGCGCTGGTGGCTGGCTGCGGCAGGCCTGGCAGCCTGCTGGCTCCATGCGCTCCCCTCAGTATTTGGCGGACCCGCCATCCCTGTCAACACTTTGAACGCGATTTATTCATTTTATTGAACTTGCAGTGCCGGCGCCCCGGCAGCATCCCTGCGGCAGCGAGAGCTAGAACGACGGCGGCGTCATGGCGCCGATCAGCACCGCATCCTCCGACGTGGAGTTGCGGTACCAGTGCGGCAGCGAGGAGTCGTAGGTCAGCGAATCGCCTTCCGCGAGGTCATATCCCACACCATTGACACAGACGTGCAGCCGGCCCTGCAGCACGGTTACGCATTCCTCACCGGCGTGTTTGAAGGGGGCATCCTCGTTGTCCCAGCCCGCTGCGATTTGGGCCCGGAGCATGCCCAACTGCCCGCTCATGTGCGGCGTCAGAAGTTCGTAGATGAGGTTGTCCTCGGCAACCTCCAGTCGCCGCCGGTCCTCGCGGCGCACCAGCGCGCCGCCCTGGTCTTTTGTGTCGAAGAACCGCCCTACCGGCACTTTCAAGGCCTGGGACAGCTTAATCAGTGTGGTCAGCGACGGATTGCCTTGGCCGCGCTCAATTTGGCTGAGCAGGCCGGGGCTGAGGCCGGCTGCTGCGGCCAGGTTGCCGATGCTGTATCCGGCCTCCCGCCGCAACTGCAGAACCAGCGCCCCCACGGCAGTCATCGCCCGTTCGGCCTGGCCCTCCACCCCGGGAAATTCCATGTCTACAGCGAGGCCGAAGCCGTGATTCTCCATCCCACGATCGTCCGCCATAGTGAAGATATCGTCAAGATAATGAATCTCTGCAGACGGCGGCCGCCGGAACTCCGGGGCAGCCCTGCCCTGCCCGCCGGGTGCGTCAGCAACTAGGCTTGGCGCAACGAGGAGGAACTGATGGGCAGCATATTCATCACGGGGTCAAGCGACGGACTGGGCCGGGCCACCGCAGAGTCCCTTCTTGGGAGGGGTCATCAGGTGATCGTGCATGCACGCAATGCTGACCGCCTGGCCTCGCTGCAGGACCTCCTTGACCGCGGGGCGGCAGGTGTGGTCGGGGACCTGTCCGACGCCGGGCAGACGCGCGACATCGCCGACCAGGTGAACCGGGTCGGCCCCGTGGATGTGGTGGTCCACAACGCCGGGGTGTTGAACGGCCCGCATGTCTTCCACGTCAACGTCGTCGCCCCGTACCTTCTCACCGCCCTGATCGGCCGGCCCCGCAGGCTGATCTACCTCAGCAGCGGCATGCACCGCAGCGGCCACACCGGCCTCGCCAGCATCGACTGGAACGCACCGGGGCAGAGCGCGTCCTACGCGGACAGCAAGCTTTACGTCACCGCCCTCGCGGCAGCCGTCGCCCGGCTGTGGCCGGACGTCCTCAGTAACGCAGTGGACCCCGGCTGGGTGCCCACGAAAATGGGCGGCCCGGGAGCGCCGGATGATCTGCGGCTGGGCCATCTCACCCAGGAATGGCTCGCCACCAGCGATGACCAGGAGGCGCTGACGAGTGGCGGCTACTGGCACCATCAACGCCTGGCGAAAGCCCACCCCGCCGTCCACGACGTGCATTTCCAGGAGGAACTGGTGGACCATCTGGCCCGGGTCACCGGAGAGCGCCTCCTCTAGGTCCGCCGGGACGCCAAGCCGGGCGCGTCGCCGGGCGAATTCGAAGGTCACCAAACCGGCAGGGTCAGAATGGCTGCATGAGCTTTACCTCCTTCGGCCGTATCAAGACCCCAGTCCTGGACATCGGTTACGAATCTGCGGGCGATCCGGGGGGAACCCCGGTCATCCTCCTGCACGGATTCCCGTACGACGTGCGGGCCTTCGACGACGTCGCCCCGATCCTTGCGGGCCAGGACGCCTTCGTACTCGCCCCGTACCTGCGCGGCTTCGGTCCGACCCGTTTCCTCAAGGAAACGACCATCCGCTCCGGCCAGCAAGCCGCTCTCGGGCAGGACCTCCTCGATTTCATGGATGCCCTCAACATCGAACAGGCCGTCGTGGCCGGCTACGACTGGGGCGGCCGGGCGGCGTGCATCGTGGCTGCGCTGGACCCCGGACGGGTCGCGGGCCTCGTCTCCGTCGGCGGGTACAACATGCACAACCTCGCACGTTCCGGCGAACCCGCCTCCCCGGAGTGGGAGCGAAGCTACTGGTACCAGTACTACTTCCACTCGGAGCGGGGGCGCCGCGGATTGGAACAAAACCGGGACGAACTGTGCGAGCTGCTGTGGCGGACCTGGTCGCCCACCTGGGCTGCTGCGGGCCAGGCGTTCCCTGCGAGCGCCCCGAGCCTGCACAATCCCGATTTCGTCGACGTCGTCATCCACTCCTACCGGCACCGTTACGGACTGGCTGACGGCGACCCC
This sequence comes from Arthrobacter sp. MP_M4, assembly GCF_035984855.1. Classification (NCBI taxonomy): domain Bacteria; kingdom Bacillati; phylum Actinomycetota; class Actinomycetes; order Micrococcales; family Micrococcaceae; genus Arthrobacter; species Arthrobacter sp. MP_M4. Next base: position 83,460 of record NZ_JAXCHX010000008.1, on the reverse strand, counting down.
CGGTACCAGCGGTTCGAGGACCTGATCGCCCAGGAGCCGCGCATAGCGGTTCCGACCGTGGTGCTCGAAAGCGGGGACGACGGCGTCGGCGGCCCCGGGGCGTTGGCAGGCAGGGACAAATTCACCGGCCCCTACAGCCAGAGCGTCCTTCCCGGTATCGGACATAACGTTCCCCAGGAGAATCCGGCTGCGTTCGCACGGGCCGTGGTCAGCCTTTTTGGCTAAGTCAGCGGGCCTGGGCCTGCAGGGTGGATGTCGCCGTCGCGGCATTGGCTCGGTCCTCAGCGAAGCGGGATATCCGGTCAACACCGGGTTTGGCGGTCATGGCATCGGGTCAACAATGCATCAGGACCACCGGCTGCCGGACGGCACACAGCGAACACACCATTGCCATCACGGACGACGCCGCCGAAATTCTCACTCTGCCGGAGCGGGTGCAACCGTGACGCCAGTCGAACGGCACTGTCTGGGCGGCTCCCGCGGGGCAGCCAGTCAGCCTTAAAGCGTCGCGGCTTCTTCCTGCGCCAGCCGGATCAGCCGGAGTTCGTCTTCCACGGCGCGTGCCGGCCAGTAGTCCTTTGCCATCTCGTCTGCGCGAACCCTGTCCGCTGCGGGAAAGAGCTTGCCGAACAGCCCGGCCGCCTGAAGCAGCGCTATCAGCGCGGCGGTCCTGTCATCGAGCGTCTGGGAAGCGGAGCTGGCGTCCTTGGGTTTCGCGGCGTCAGGGCCTTTATCCGACTCCGGTTTCCCGGTGTCGGCCGCTTTGGACTCGGCCTCCGCGGGCTTAGGTGGTGCGGGGTCAGCCTTCGCGGGTTCGGGCGGTGCGCCGCTGAGCGCCGCTCTGACCTTCTCCAGGAGGGCAGCCTCCGGGCCGTGGTCCTTCTCCGGATACCGGGTGGACCTGAACAGGCCAAGGCGCTTCTCGCCGATGCGTTCCACGATGCCCTTGGACGCCATCCCCTCATAGATGCGCTGCACTTCGGCCCGGCCCTCCAGCATGGAAACCCAGCGCTTGGGTGTGTGGGGCCGGGATTTGCCTCGGATGAGCTCCAGTTCGTGCTGGAGATCCGTCGTCGGGGCTGCGCCGGTTGCCCGGACGTGTTTTCCCTGCAACTCGATGGCACCGATCAGGTCCAGCTCCGCCAATATGGCTCCGGCGAGCGTGGTTCTGAGTGCGAACAGCGGCACTTCCGGTCTGCCGTCTTTGTCGTTTGTTGCGAGAAGGAGGAAAGCCTGGGGAAGGCTCAGCTCCGGGGTCGTCGGCGTGTCAGCGTCCATAGGATGATCGTGGCGCAGTTACGCCGTCACCACCAAGGGATTAAGACCCGTCCGATTCGACGGAGTCGGCTTCTGTCGTTTCACCCTCCGCCGGGTCCTGGCTGTGCGCTCGCTCGTCCGCTCCCGCTCCCGCTCCGCCGGCGGCCCTCTCCCCCTCTGCCGGGGCGTCGGAGTGACGGCGCTCGGCTTGTTCTGGCGTTTCACTCACGGCAGGTTCCCTTCGTCGGCTCATTCCGCTTTCATCCTGTCCCCGGGAATAGAAGCGGTCAAGACCCGGGTGCAAGTGCCGCCCGAAACGCTATGGTGGTCTCGAAGACATGCCTGCCTCGACCCGCGAAGCCCGAGGTGCAGCCACAGCACATCCGTCACATCACGCTGAGGAGAAGCCCATGCTCATTGTTGTCACCGGAGCGACCGGCCACGTAGGTACGGCGCTGCTGAAGCGGCTTCGGGAAGCCCGGTCGGAAGGCGCTGATCTCCAGATCGTGGGAGTTGCCCGCCGGACGCCCGATCAGAGCGAGGCACCGTACCGGGACGTGGAGTGGCACAGCCTGGACGTCGGGGATCCGCAGGACGAGACCGCACTGGCAGGAGCTTTCGCCGGCGCCGACGCTGTGGTGCATTTGGCCTGGCTCATTCAGCCCAACCACGACCGGGAGCTCTTGCGACGGACCAACGTGGCGGGGACGGGCCACGTGCTCGCTGCGGCCCGTGCGGCCGAAGTGGGACAAATCGTCTGCGCTTCGTCGGTGGGCGCCTATTCTCCTGCCCCGAAGAACCAGCGGACCACGGAGAATTGGCCGGCAGGCGGAATCAAGGGGTCCCATTACAGCGTTGACAAGGCGGCACAGGAACGGCTGCTGGACGACTTCGCCCAGGAAAACCCCGGCATCGTCGTGGCGCGGCTCCGACCCGCTTTGACGTTCAGCGCCGGCGCCGGCAGTGAGGTGGGCCGCTACTTTCTGGGCCGGATCCTGCCGCGGCTCGTCCCGCGCAAGCCGTGGGTGCCCTTGCTTCCCCTTCCGAAGGAGCTGATTTTCCAGGCAGTACACGCCGATGACGTAGCGGACGCCTACTGGCGCGTGGTGCAGCGGCGTGCCGAGGGTGCGTTCAACATCGCGGCGGAACCTGTACTCAACCCGAACGCCCTGGGCTGGGCATTGAACGTCCGCCGGCTGGTGGGATTGCCGCTTCAAGTGCTGCGCGGTGTTGTCGACATCAGTTGGCGCCTGCGGCTGCAGGCGACCGACGGCGGCTGGATCGACATGGCGGCAGGGGCACCGGTGATGGACACCACGCGGGCGCGTAACCTCTTGGGCTGGATGCCCCGACGGTCCTCACTCGAGGCGTTGGCTGAAATGCTGGAGGGCCTGGGCGCCGGCAAGGGCCGGCAGGCATCACCCCCGCTTAGGCCCCGGTAGACCGTTCACGGCCCGGGAGCCCCACGGGCTAGTTCGCCGTCGGGACCCGGGTGCCGGGGCGTGCCAGTCTAGGTCGCCCAGTCGGCATCGTCGTAGGGGCGGCCGCGGAAGTGGGCGCGGAGGTACTCCCCCACCACGGCTGCGCCCAGGTCCCCGGCCTCCGGCGCCACCACCCGGCCGTCGATGCGGCGGGCCATCCGCTGGATGAACCGTTCCAGGCCCGGGTCTTCGCCAAGCCGGAAGAACGTGGCCTGCGTCCCGGCCCGCCCCAGGCGGTCCAGTTCGGCGACTGTGACCCGGATAGTCTCCGGATCCGGCGGATACGAGAACCATGACTCGCCGTCGGCCAGCAGGTGGGCGGTGGGTTCGCCGTCGGTCACCACGAGCAGGACGGGTTGCATGGACGGGTGCTGGCGGAAGAACCGGCCGGCCAGCAGCAACCCGTGGTGCAGGTTGGTGCCCTGCTCCCGCAGCGTGGGAAGGGCCGTGAGCTCGCCGATGTCCATGGACTGCGCGTACCGGCCGAACGTGATCAACTGCAGCCGGTCGCCGCGGAACCGGGTGGAGACGAGGTGGTGGACGGCGAGGGCAGTGCGTTTCATGGGCACCCAGCGTCCCTCGGCGGCCATCGAGAAGGACACGTCCACGAGCAGGACGACGGCGGCCTGCGTGCGTGCCTCCGTCTCGGTCACCTCAATGTCATCCATGGCCAGGCGCAGCCCCTGGCGCGGATCACCGCCGTCGGCAATGGTCCGGCGGATGGCGTTGGTGATGGTCCGGGTGACATCCCACGGTTCCGCGTCGCCGAACGCCCACGGGCGGCTGGAGCCGGTCTGCTCCCCGGCCGCCCCGGCAACCCTGGTGTCCCGGCGCCCCTGCCGGCCGGAGAGCTGTTTGGCGGTGTCGCGCAGCAGCGACCTGCCGAGCCGGCGCATGGCCTGCGGTGAGAGCCGGAGGTCGCCGTCGGCGCCGCGCCGGAGGTAACCGCCGTCCTGCATGGCCTTCTCAATTTCCGCGAGGGTACGGGCGGACACGGCAGCATCCTGTCCCAGCTGGCGTGCGAGGGCGTCCAGGTCCAGATCGTCCAGACGGGAGCCGTTGTAGGACTGGGAGAGCTGCTCGGCAAGTCCGTCCAGTTCGGCGAGGTCCTGGAGCACGCCGGTCCCGTCACCGAGCCCGAGCCCCTCCTCCCCCTCGAAGCGCTCAGAGCCGTTCCAGTCCTCGCCGGGGCGCAGTGCCCGGAGGTTGGCGTCCATTTGGCCCAATTGCGCCATCAGCTCGGGCGAGCCGAACGCCTGGGCGGAGAGCTGCATCAGCTCCTCGCGCTGCTCGGCGGACATCGATTGCAGCAGCCGCTGGGCGGCGGCGGCGCGCCGGGCGAGCGCGTCCACGAGCTCCTCGACGGACTGCGGGTTCTCCGGGAAGAACTGGCCGTGCCGGGCCATGAACTCCTGGAAGTCTGCGTCCGTGTCCTCATCGCGCCGGTGCTTGCTGAGAAGCTCGTTGAGGTCCCGCAGCATCCCGGCCACGGCGGCGCGGTCCTCCCCCGTGGCGCTCTCCAGTGCTTCCTTCAAGCCGGCGAACCGCTGGTCCAGGATTTCCCGGCCCAGCAGATCCTTGATCCGCTCGTAGGCGTCCCGGGCGGTGCGGGACTGCCAGTCATAAGAGGCCAATTCGTTCACTGCTGCGGCCGTGGAGGAGGGCAGGTTCTGCAGTTGCATCTCCCGGATCGCACGGTCGGTGTCGTCCATCCGGACGTCGCGAACCAGCTGTTTGCGCTCCTCCAGCACCGCCGTGTCCAGCAGCTTCTGGACCTCGTTCAAGGTGCCGTCCAGCCGGTGGCGGCTCAGCAGTTCGTTGCGGCGCTGCTGGACGCGGCCGGCGAGGTCATCCAGGCCCTCCCGGTTGCGGCTGCCGCGCCGCAGGAACTCCTGCAGGGCATGCCGGGGCGAGTAGCCGGCCATGACGTCCTCTGCGACGGCGTCCAGCGCCTCCGCCAAGTCCACCGGCGGGGCGAGCGGATCCGGTCCGCCGGCGTACCGGCCATACCGGGACCGGTTATGAACGCCCATGGGTCCTCCTGACCTGAGCCCTTGTAACTACTAGCCGTAGACCGTCGCCTCGTCGTCGGATTCCTTGGAGATCCGGCGGGCGAGGTAGAGACCTTCCAGGGCCAGTTCGACGGCGGCCGCGCGCTGCCCGTCATTGCTTGCACCCAGGCGCTCACCGATGTCGTCGTACAGACGGGATCCGTTGAGCGACGGGAGGTTGGCGAGGAACTCCCGCGCGGTGACCAGTTCACCGGTGGTGACCGTGGAATGACCGTCGAGGGCGGCCACGAGCGGACCCATATCGATGCCGTGGAAATGCGCGCGGACGGCCTCTGCGGTGGCCATGCGCAACAGGTGGTCCAGGATCTCCTGTTCCCGTCCTTCCTCCCCGGACTCGAATTCGATCTTCCCGGCGAGTACTTCCACGGCGGCGGCCAGGTCGATGATACGGGCGACGGCCTCGTCTTCACCGCGCACGCTGGCCCGGCGCAGGGCCGCGGCGGCAACGGTTTCAGCGCCCGCGATGGCGAACCGCGCGGATACCCCGGAGGTCTGGTTGATCGCCGGGGACTGCCGCAGCGCCCGGGTGTAGCGGGCCAGGATCTCGAGGATGACGGGCGGGACGCCGGCCACCAGCTGTCCCTCCTGGCGGATGACGGCCACCTCGTCGTCGAGTTCGATCGGGTAGTGGGTGCGGATCTCGGCGCCGAAGCGGTCGCGCAGGGGCGTGATGATCCGTCCGCGGTTGGTGTAGTCCTCGGGGTTCGCGGATGCGACCACCAGGACGTCGAGCGGCAGCCGCAGCACGTAGCCGCGGATCTGGATATCGCGCTCTTCCATGACATTGAGCATGGAGACCTGGATCCGCTCGGCGAGGTCGGGCAGTTCGTTGATGGCGATGATGCCGCGGTTGGAGCGCGGAACCAGGCCGTAGTGGATGGTTTCCGGGTCGCCCAGGCGGCGGCCCTCGGCCACCCGCATCGGGTCGACGTCGCCGATCAGGTCCGCGACGGAGGTGTCCGGCGTAGCGAGTTTCTCGACGTACCGTTCCGAGCGGTGGCGCCACGCCACCCGCAGGCGGTCCCCCTCGGTGAGGACACGGGCTTTGGAGTGCTCGGTGAGGGGCTCATACGGGTGTTCGTTCAGTTCCGAGTCCTCGATGACCGGCGACCACTCGTCCAGCAGCCCGGCGAGGGTGCGCAGCAGCCGGGTCTTGCCCTGTCCCCGTTCGCCGAGCAGGACGACGTCGTGCCCGGCGAGCAGCGCCCGCTCGAGCTGGGGCAGGACGGTGCGACGGAAACCGAACATGCCTGGCCAGGGATCCCGGCCGGCGGCAAGCGCCGCGAGCAGGTTGTCGCGGATTTCGCGGCGCAGGTCCTTCTGGACGTGGCCGGAGGCACGCAGTTCACCAACTGTGAAGATATCGGGGCGGTCATTCACCCTCCTACCGTAGACCTCTACCCGTCGGGGAATCGAGGAATTTCTTCAGATTCCCGCGGATTGGGACACAGGAAGGGAGCCGCCCGGGGTCCCTGGCAGAGCCTGTGAAGGCACAGGGAGGCGCCGAACATTACGCTGGATGCTGATGACTGCAGCAGCGCCACGGGCACCATCGCTGCCCCACAAGGGAGCAGGGCACGCTCCTTCTTCTGGTGCGCCACGGGGAGACGCCGACGACGGGCACGGTGCTGCCGGGGCGGGACGCTGAGAGCCTCTGGGGCTGACAGCCCAGCCCGAGGCACCCGGACTGCAAACTAAGCTTGGTGGATGGTTAATTTGCTCCCGGAGCCCGTTGCGGCCATCGCCCGAAAGACCGTGGGCCGCTCATTACTGACACTTGCGGCGGTTCAGGGAGCGGTGATCGCAGGGCTCGTCCTTCTGGACGTGGTCAAGAAACGGCGCCGGACCAGGCGCACGGGGTTTCCCCGCCCCGGAACTTTTGAGAGTACGGTCTCCGATACTCCTGTCACGACGTACACCTACGGGGCTGATCTCTACCGTGACATGATCCAGGCCATTGACGAGGCGGAAGACCGGATCTTCATTGAAACGTTCATCTGGAAGGATGACGACACCGGGCACCGGTTCAAGGACGCGCTTAATGAGGCAGCCGCCCGCGGCGTTGAGGTCTCCATCATGTATGACGGGTTTGCCAACCTGGTGGTGCCATCCTCTTTCTTCCGGTTCCACCGGGACATACGCGTCTACCGATTCCCGGTGGTCCGCCCGTCAATGCTCTTCCAAACCCTTCGCGGCACAGGGCTGGACCACCGCAAGCTCCTGGTAGTCGATGACCACATCGGTTTCGTGGGCGGCTACAACATCGGTTCCCTGTACGCCACGGAATGGCGGGACACCCACCTCCGGCTCGTGGGTCCATCGGTGTGGGATCTCCGCCAGGCATTCGTGAACGTCTGGAACGACCACGCCGCGGGATCCCCGGCCGAGATTCCGCACACGACGCCGGCCGGGTGGGAGCCGCGGATCCGTGCCGTGAACAACATTCCGGCGGATCTCGTCTACCCGATCCGCGGCATCTATTTGGACGCCATCAACCGGGCCCGGGACCACATCTTTGTCACCATGGCGTACTTCATCCCGGACCAGCAGATCCTCAAAGCGCTGCTCGCCGCCAGCAGCCGGGGTGTCGACGTCCGGCTGATCCTCCCCGAAGATTCAAACCACATCCTGTCGGACTGGCTCTCGCGCGGGTTTTACCGGTCTCTGCTGGAGGCGGGAGTGACAGTCCTGCTCTACCGGAACGCGATGATCCACGCCAAGACGGCGACTATTGACGGCAGCTGGTCCACCGTGGGCAGCGCCAATATCGACAGGCTGAGTCTGACCGGCAACTATGAAATCAATCTCGAAATCCATGACGACAATTTCGCCTCGGACATGCAGAAGATCTTCGCGGTGGACAGCGGGAACTGCAGGGTACTGACGCTGGAGGAATGGCGCGACCGGCATTCGCTTGCCAGGTTCAGCGAAGCAGTACTGGTCCCGCTCCGGCCGTTGCTCTGAGTCCGGTCCTGCCAGTATCGGCCGGCGTGGACCCTACCCGAGGATCGGCAGGGCTGCCCGGTCGCATTCGACCTTGACCAACGTGTTTGCGGCCACGGACTTCACTTCGCCGTCGATTTGGTAGGGAAGGGGCTTGAGCGTCGTGAATTCGTAGCTGCTCACGCTTGGCTGGTCGCCCAGCCCCCGGGTGGTGGCCCGCAGCGCCGTCAGCAGTACCCGCCACTTGGGCATGTGCGGAAAGAGGATAACTTCGAATTTCCCGTCGGAAGGTTCATTGTCTGCCGTGCTTAGGGTGGCGTATTTGGCCATCTCGGAGATGTTCGCGAAAACGAGGCTGTCGAACTTCCGGCGCTTACCGTCAGTCTGGCGTATTTCGAACGGCTTGAACTTCGCGAAGGTCCGGATCACGGAGAACATTTCCTTGATCGCGCCTTTACTGCCCTTTTCAATATCGATCGCCATTACCGGCCCTTCGCATTTAAGCATGGTTGATTTGTTTCGCCCGGTAGGGCCGGTGGCCGCCGGCGGCGAGTAGGCATCTGAGCCGGTAGTTGGTGAAGTTGCGGAAGCCGCGGGCGATTCTGCGGGTGGTTTCGATGACGCCGTTGATCGCTTCGGTGGGGCCGTTCGAGGCGCGGTTCGTGTCGAAGTAGGCGATGATCGCGGACTTCCATTGTTTGAGTGTCCGGCCGAGGCGGGCGACTTCCGGGATCGGGCAGGTCGGGAATGAAGCAATGACTTCGTTGACGAGTTCTCGGCCCCGCTCCGGGCGGGTGTGGTAGATGTTGCGGAGCTTCTGGTAGCACTGCCAGGCCAGGGTGACTTCGTGGTCGGGGTCTCCGGCGGTGAGTTTCGCGTCCAGCCGTGCGGATTGCTTGTCAGTGAGGTGTTCGGCGCCGATCTGCAGGGTCCGGCGGATCCCGTAGAGCGGATCTCCCTTGCGGCCGCGGTGCCCGAGAGTGTCTTGCTGGACCCGGCGGCGGACCTCATCGAGCATGGCCGAACCCAGCTTCACGACGTGGAAGGCATCCAGGACGGTGATGGCTTCGGGCAGCTCGTCGCGGATCGCGTTGGCGTAGCCGCGGAACGGATCCAGCGCGGCGGTCTTGATCCCGGCGGTGAACCCGGTGCCGCGGTCTTTGAGCCAGTCCGCGTAGGCCTTCCCGGACCGGCCCGGAACGAGGTCCAGCAGCCGGGCGTGAACAAAGCCGTCCGCGTCGCGGGTGTGATCCACAATCCCGGTGACCATCCCCGTGCCGGGAGGGCCGGTGTGGGCCCAGACATGTTCGTCGACGCCGAGCGCATTCACCCCCTTCAGCCGGCCCGTGTCAGCGATCCGCCGCGCGGCCTCGGCCCTGATCCCGTGCCACACGGTGTGCCAGGAGACGCCGAGCTGGTGGGCCAGTGCCGATACCGAGGTGTCGAAATGCTGGAGTGCGTCGGTTGCCCAGTTCACGGCACGGGCGGTCAGTTTCGCCCGGGGCCCGGCCAGCGGATGCTCCTCGGTGAACGTCGTTCTCGGGCAGCCCTGGTCCGGGCAGCGCCAGACACGCTTGGCCCAGAGCAGCCGCACCGGCCTCCCAAAACAGGGGATGTCGTGGAGCCGGACCTGCCGGCGTCCGTGCCCGACCGCAACGACGCCGCAGTCGGGGCAGCCGGTGACGTCCTCCCCGGTCTCGACGCCCAGAACCAGGCCGGCCCCGGTTGCCGTGACGGAGCTGACGTGGACGCCCTCGACACCGAGCAGCGCATCCGCGCGCGTGCACCAGCGGCCATCGGAACAAGACATAGAGTTAGTCATGTCAGGGTCTCTTTTGGATATTGGTTGCTTGGTCGCTACCAATTCAAAGAGGCCCTGACCTCTTTCCCACCGCACCACGCCGCAGCGGCAACGGCCGACCCCGCGGCGCCAGCCTCAGACCGCCCTAACCACGCTCATCTGCGAAGGGCCCCATTACCGGAGTCAGGCCAAATCCGATGTAGGAGTGCGCGTACGCCGGGGCGTCTTCGCCTGCGCCTGCGTGGATCCGCAAGAGATCGATGTGGCGCACGTTGCCCTCGGCGATGGCCTCTTCGAGCGGCTTGGTGCCGACGGCCCGCCGATGGTCGTTCGCGTTCCCTGCCGCCATGACGGCACACACAGCGTTCGGGTTATCGCTTTGCTTCACGCCGTTGACCACTTCGTTGTAGCCGCCATCGCCACTGACCGACACAACCAGAACGTGACCTCCTGTGTTGGCGGCCTCGCAGGCCAAGTCGATGGCGTGCCCGGCGTGACTGGTCGGTTGAAGCGTGAGATCCACCGGATAGGTAAGAAGCTCAGTCAGCCGATCACGGAGCTCTTCCGCGAGCTTGGGCGCATCTCCGGTGCTGTTGGGGTTGAAAATGATGACAATCTTGTCAAAAGTCCGGACAGAATCCATAGTGTTCTCCTGGTTCATGGGGGGCTGCTTCCTACGGCGTAGCCGCTTCCGGCAGCTCCCGGTTCTGCAAATCCCGCGATATCGCGTTACGAGCAAAAAATCCTGGCACCGCCACCCTTCCGGGGGGCCGCACCAGGATCCGCTTGTCCGGACGCTCTCGCAGCCGGACGCATTCCAGAGGTTATGCGTGGTTGTGGCTGCGGTTGCCCGCCTTGGCCAGGCCGCGGGCCACCATAAGACCAACGGTGAGCCAGGTAATGAGCTGCATGGCGTCATGGGCGTTGAAGACGTCCACGCCGTTTTCATGTGCGTCGTCCCCGACAACAGCGGACGTAATGATCGTGGCGAGCACGGCGGCGACGTACACAGCAAACTCAAGGGTCCTGGTGGAGATCTTGATGTCGTTAGCGTTCTGCGCGGCGTCAGTTCGGACGTGCTGGGTGGTGTTTGCAGCCATGGGTGTCTCCTGGTTAGTGGGGGGTGATGTGAGGGGCCAGAACGGTCGTGCAATCAGGGTCCCGCTTCAGAAACCAGTGACAACAACTTCTCTACCTCGAAGAAGTTACAGGCTGGTCTGCCAAATAGCAAGCCTACTTACTTTCTCGGAAGGGCGGCCGGCAGCGCACCCGGAAACCACAGGCGAGACCTCTCGGTGGCCGCAGCAATCTGGCGACAACCAGCAGATGCTAAGCTTACTTATTATCCGCGTAGCTGTAGCAAGAGAGGCGCCGAGCGTGACGCAGGAAAATAAGCAACCGCCCGAGGCAGGCGTGCAAGGCGAAGTCCGACAGGACCGCTTCATCGGCGGAAATGACTTGACGCGCTGGCACACCCGGTTCGGCCGGTTCTTGGCGTTCGTCGTCGGGCATGTCAGCCGTCTTCTCGGCCCGCATGCGGCATTGATCCTGACGTTGGCGGTTGGTGCGGCCCTGGCCGTCTCCCTCACCGCGGTCTTCGCGCAGGTCTACGAAGCCGTTGTCGAGGCCGACGGAGTCGCCGGCCTGGACCATCCCGTCCTGGCTGCGGCCAAGACGGTCCGCTCCCCTGCGTTGGACCTTATCGCTACCGGGTACACCGACGTGGGCGGGACCATCGGCATGCCCATCCTGGCGCTGGCTGTCATGACCATGCTGGCCCTGCGACGCCGCTCCTGGACCCCGGTCATCCTCATTGTCATCGCCGCCGCCGGCTCCTTGCTGATGACCATCGCGGGCAAGTCACTCATAGGCAGGACCCGGCCCCAGTTGACCGACGCAGTTCCGCCTTACGAGTACTCGGCGTCCTTCCCCAGCGGCCATTCGCTGAACTCGGTTGTCATTGCCGGCATCGTCGCCTACCTGATCATTCTCCGGTTGCAATCTGCCCGGGCCAGGGTAGTCACGGCACTGCTCGCGGGTCTCTTCGCCGCGACCATCGGCCTGAGCCGCGTGTACCTGGGTCACCACTGGCTCACCGATGTCCTGGCCGCCTGGGCCCTCGGCGCTGCATGGCTGGCATTGGTGATCACAGCGCACCGGCTCTACCTCACCACGCGCACCCACCGCGCTGAAACACCGACCATGCACTCCGACGGGAGCACGCGGGAAACCGACGTTATCGACGTGTAGCTGAACACCGTCGCCGGGATCAGTGCTTCCTGAAGGCGTCCCTTACCTTTTCAGCAGCCTGCTTCAGGTCCGCCTTGATCTGGTCGCCCCTGCCTTCGTTCTTGAGGTGGTTGTCACCGCTTGCCTTCCCGGTGGCCTCTTTGGCCTTGCCGGTCAGCTTTGTTACCGCATTCTGAATCTTGTCACCCAGACCCATGGCTTCCGCCTTGGGAGACCACCCGGCAGGCTGCCGGGGATCACAAATTCATGCTATCCGCCGCCCGACGCGACGGCCATCCCCAGCACAGGAACGCCGCCAACCGCGCTCGCAGGTCGCAGCTGTCCGGGACCGGCGTCGAGGACCCACTGTTGAAATCAAGAAGCAACTGGGCAACGTCGGCGTTCGTCGCCCGCCGCACAGAACCGTTGGAGGTCATGACTTCACCTTGGACACCAGGCGAACGGAAGTCCACTAACGCCAGGTCGACCCTCGACACCATCAGCTGATTGTTCTCCGCTGTCCACCACCGGGGACAGCTCAAAGTCACCTCAGTTGCGCCACGCCAGCCGCAAAAACGCCATGATATGGGAAACCAGATCTCAGAGCCGGCACCACTGCCCGCCGGAATACAAATCGTGGAGGCTCCCCAACCCCTCACCAGGGCAACACCGGATCCGCCCTGAAATGGGTCCCGATCAGACCGCCGTTCCCGCCCCAAGCGGGCTCACATGAGACTGACATTCTCAGGAGCCAAAGACAGCCGCAGACATCGCTCCAGAGGATGCCCGCATCGCCCTTGCGGCCGAAACAGCGTGGAGAACCTGCCCTTGTCATCCCAACTGAAAACGTTTACAGTATTCAAATGCCGGCGTGAGTTGATTCACAGCCGGCACCTTATGCCGGTCCGGATGGGCCGGACCAGCCGACCCGGCCGACTCAAAGGAGAGGGCATCCGTGGCAAACATCCATGACGTGGCTAGACGTGCCGGTGTGTCGATCGCCAGCGTCTCGCGCATGCTGGCAGGGCAAAACGTCCGGAGCGCCGAGGCGATACGGCGGGCCATCGATGATCTCGGCTACCGGCCCAACGCCAGTGCCCGCGGCCTGCGCCTGGGTAAGCACCACAGCATTGCCGTGATTGTTCCCGACATCTCCAACCCTTACTTCGCCGCCCTGGTCCGGGGCATCGAGGAACGGGCCATGACGCAGGGTTTCCACATCGTCGTGGCTAGCAGCGATGAGCAGTTCAGCGCGGAATCGGAGGTTCTGGGGAACCTCATCGACGCCGTCGATGCCGTCGCGATTGTCCCGGCCGAGGAAGGCGACCGCACCCGCAGGATGCTGGCAGACCTCAACAAGCCGGTAGTGCTAATCGACCGGACCGTGGGGGAAGAGCCGGGCTTCGACCTGGTCCATGTGGACAACGCCAGCGGCGCCCAGGCCGCCGCAGACTATCTCCTTTCCCTGGGTCACCGCAGGATCGGCATTATCAGCGGACGCCAGGACACCGTTCCGGGGCGGGTCCGGCACCAGGTCTTCGTACAGGCCCTGGCCGACGCCGGCATCCGGATCCCGGCAGAAGCCGTCAAGATCGGCGAATTCAGCCGTGACTTCGGGCACCGCGCCGCCCAGGAGCTGATCGGACAGGAGCTGATCGGCCGGCCCGCCGGAATCACGGCCCTGTTCGTTGGCAACAACACCATGGCCCAGGGTGCCCTGCTCTCCCTGCACGCCGCAGGGGTATCCATCCCCGGACAGCTTTCCTTCCTTTGCTTTGACGACTTCGACCTTGCGGAACTGCTCCCCGCGCCCGTCACCGTGATCTCACGCCCCGCCATTGCGGAGGGCCACGCGGCCGCGGACCTCCTGCTTAAACGGATTGAACATTTCGGCAGCCCCAACCAGTCACCCATGGAGCACAAAATCCTGCCGGTGAGCCTGACCATCCGGCAGTCCTGCGCCTCTCCTGCCTCCAACTGACCACATCACTTAAGGAACCCCATGACCACAACTGTGCCCCGAAACGGCAATGTACTGGTGATCGGCAGCATCACCTGCGATCTGACCAGTTTCAGCGACCGGCTGCCGCAGCCGGGGGAAACCGTCCTCGGCAACGCCTTCACCATGGTCCTCGGCGGCAAAGGTGCCAACCAGGCCCTGGCGGCGGCACGCGCCGGGAGCCAGGTCTCCCTGATCGGAAGCGTGGGCAACGACGGCTTCAGCGAACTGGTCCTCGGGACCCTGGCCGAGGAACACATCGACACCACGCACGTGATGCGCACGGAAGGACCCACCGGAATCGCCCACATCCGGGTGGACGCCTCAGCGGAGAACGACATCGTGATGATCCCGCTCGCCAACTCCCGGCTGAGCCCCGGGCACATCAGGGATGCCCTTAACCAGTCCCAGCGTCCCGCCAACGTGGCCCTGATCCAGCTGGAAATCCCGCACGAATCCGCGCTGGAAGCGGCACGTGCGTGCAAGGCCCGCGGCATCACCGTGATTCTTGATCCCGCCCCGGCCCCGGCCGCGCCCCTGGACGAGGACTTCTGGCCCCACGTGGACATCGTCACCCCCAACGAGACCGAAGCGCGCCTCATCACTGGAATCGCGGTTTCCGACCGCGAATCCGCCACCGCGGCCGGACGCTGGTTCACCGACCGCGGCGTGCGGCGCGCCGTCGTCACGCTGGCCGGGGCAGGCGCCGTCATCGTTGAACGGACTTCCGCGGACAGCACGGCCGTGACCCTGCAGGAACCCTTCCGTGTCACGGCGGTGGACACCACAGCCGCCGGCGATGCCTTTGCCGGTGTGCTGGGCAGCGCGCTGGCCGAAGGGCTGGACTGGGATGAGTCGCTGCGTCGCGCCATGGCCGGCGGCGCCCTGGCGGTCACCGTGGCCGGCGCCAGCCCGAGCCTGCCCCGGCGCGACGTCATCGACTCGTTCCTCGCCGCCCGGACGGCCACATCCCGCTGACCGCGGGCAACCAGACCACCCCGAAGTCCCATCCTCTACAACGCAGTGGAGCAACTATGCGCAAAAACAGCGGTACCCTCAATGCAGCCCTCGCCCGGGTCATCTCAGAACTGGGCCACACGGACGAACTCGTCGTGACCGACGCCGGCCTGCCAATCCCGGCCGGAGTGGAACGGATCGATCTCGCCCTGACGGCCAACGTTCCGCGGTTCCTTGAGTGCCTGGACGTGGTCCTGGCCGAAGTCGAGGTGGAAGGCGCCATCGCGGCGTCGGAGATAGCCGAGCACAGCCCTGAACTCCTTGAGGCCCTCAAGGAACGGCTCGGCGACCGCGGCGTTCCGCTGGAACTCGTCCCGCACACAGACTTCAAACAGCGGACCAGAAACTCCAGGGCCGCCGTCCGGTCCGGGGAATTCACCCCCTACGCCAACGTGATCCTTGTGGCTGGAGTGGTGTACTGACATGACAGTCACCCTCAGCAGCATCACCAAGTCTTTCGGGCCCAACCGCGTGCTCCGCGGTGTGGACCTCAGCATCGAACCAGGCGAAATTGTGTCCCTCGTTGGGGAAAACGGCGCCGGAAAATCCACCCTGACCCGGATCATCGCCGGGGCCTACCAGCCCGATTCCGGACAGATCATCCTGGACGGCGAGGTGCGGAAGTTCAGCGGCCCGCAGGATGCCATGGCGTCCGGCGTCCAGGTCATCTACCAGGAGCTGAAGAACAACCTGTTCCCGCAGTTGGACGTGGCCTCGAACATCTTTGCCCACGACGGTGCCGGCGAGTTCGGCCGGATGTTCGTCAACAAGGACAAGATGCATGCCCGCGCCGCCGAGCTCCTGAGCCAGGTGGGGATCGAGGTCGACACCCGCCTGCCCGTGGGGAAACTCAGCTTCGGCCAGCAGCAGCTCGTCCAGCTCGCCCGCTGCCTCAACCACTCGGTCAAGTTGCTCATCCTTGATGAGCCAACGGCGGCCCTGGACGACCGGGAATCGGAACTCCTGTTTGCCCAGGTCCGCAAGATCCAGGCCGCCGGTGTCGCCGTTATCTACATCAGCCACCGGCTCCCGGAGGTCTTCGCCCTCTCCGACCGCATCGTGGTGATGCGCGACGGCCGCGTGTCCAAGACCGGCACTGCCGCTGAGCTGACCGAAGCCGCCGTCGTGGCGGCCATGGTGGGCGGCGAAGTGGAGAATTTCTACCCCAAGGAACACCACGCCACGGACCGGGTGCGGCTCGACGTCCAGGGCCTCGAATCGGCCGGCGTCAACGGGGTGTCCTTCAAAGTCCACGCCGGCGAAGTCCTCGGCATCGGCGGGGTCATGGGCAGTGGGAAGGGGGATGTCCTTCGGGCCCTCTTTGGCCTGGACGACGCCGCGGGCACCGTCAGCATCGACGGGAAACCGCTCATCCTGAAGTCCCCCCGGCATGCCATCAGCGCCGGCGTTGCCTACCTGACCCCCGACCGGCAGGCGGAGGGGCTCACCCTCGCCCAGCCGATTTCGCACAACGAGTCCCTGGCCACCCTCGGGGCCATCACCCGCAACGGGATCGTGGCACTCAAACGCGAACGGGACCGGTGTCAGGAAATTTCCACCCGGCTCAGCGTCAAATGCAACAGCATTGACGACGCCGTCGGGACGCTTTCCGGCGGTAACCAGCAGAAGGTCCTCCTGGCCCGCTGCCTGCTGGGCAATCCGGCGATCCTGCTGATGGAAGAACCCACCCGCGGCGTCGATGTCGGTGCCAAGGCGGAGATCTACTCCATCATCAACGACGTCGCCGCCCAGGGCGTCGCCGTCGTCCTTGTCTCATCAGACCTTCCCGAACTTGTCGAAATGTCGGACCGGGTGCTGGTCATGCGCGGGGGCAGCATCAACGCTGAACTGTCCTCCGACGCCCTGACCCAGCAGTCCGTCCTGGAACACGCAATGGAGACCGTATCCCGATGAAAAAAATATCCCTCTTCAACGACCAGCTGCGCGCGGTGTGGATGCTGGCCTTCGTGGCCATCGCGCTTGTGTTCGCCACCCCCCTGTTCCTGCAGCCGTCCAACATGCTCAACGTGCTGCTCACGGCCGCGGTCGTCGCCCTGATCGCCGCAGGCCAGACCTACGTGATTATCCTCGCCGAGATCGATCTGTCCGTCGGCGCGGTCCTTGGCTTCAGCGCCATCACCACCGCGAGCGTCATCAGCCAGTACGGTGTTGTCGCCGGGCTCGCCGCGGGCCTCGCTGTCGGCGCCCTGGCGGGCCTGATCAACGGTGTACTGGTCACCAAAGCCAAGATGCCCTCGTTCATCGCCACCCTGGCGACCATGTCCATCTTCGCCGGCCTCACGCTGCAGTTCTCCCAGGGCAACCCCGTCAAAGTGACGGACGCAGCGTTCCTGGCACTGGGCCAGGGCAACCTCCTCGGCATCCCCACGCCCATCTGGATCATGCTGATCCTGGGCGTGCTGTTCGGCTACATCCTGGCCCGCACCCGCTTCGGCCGCGAACTCTACGCCACCGGTGACAACGCCGACGCCGCCCGCCTCGCCGGCATCAGCACGGACCGGGTCAAGATCCTGGCCTTTATGATCTCCGGTGTCCTCGCCGCCACCGCCGGGTTCATCCTCACCGCCCGCCTCGGAACGGCGCAGCCCACCGCGGGCACCGGCCTGGAACTCGCCGCCATCGCCGCCGTGATCATCGGCGGCACCAGCCTTGCCGGCGGCCGCGGAGCCCTCCTGGGCACCCTCGTCGGCGCGGTGCTGCTGGCAATGATCGACAACGGGCTCAACCTGCTCAACGTCTCCCCGTTCCTGCAGAGCGTCGTCAAGGGCGCCGTGATCCTGCTGGCCGTGTTCGTGGACCGAAACTCCGGTGTGCTGATGCGGGTCTTCCGGTCCGGTCCGGCCAGGGCTGAAGCGCCCGCGACGGCGACTGCAGCCGGCCCCGGCGCCCCGGCGCCGCTCCTTCCGAAGGTTGCCATGATCTCCGTGGTGGCCCTCTTGCTGGTCGGTGCCGGCGTCACCACAGCAGTGCGCTCCACGGACAACGGGAGCGCGGGGTCGCAGCAGAAATCAGCCACCCTTGTCATTTCCACACTGAACAACCCGTTCTTCGTCTCCGTGGGGGACGGCGCCAGGGACCAGGCGGCCAAGCTGGGCGTGGCCCTGGATGTGCAGAACGCCAACAACAACGACACGTCCTCGCTCAACCAGGCCACCACCGCGCTGGTAAAGAAGCCCGGCGTGCTTCTGCTGGACCCGACGTCGAGCGAAGCCGGCGGATCGATCACCGTCAAAGCCAACCAGGCGAACGTTCCCGTCGTCGCGTTTGACCGCGTACCCGATCAGGGCAAGCTGGCAGCGTTCATCGGCTACGACGCCGTCCAGGCCGGCAAGAACGGTGCCAAGGCCCTCTGCGAAGCGGTCGGCGGCGCCGGCAAGGTGGCCGAACTCCAGGGCCTGCTTGGCACCAGCGTTGCCCGGGACCGGTCCGAGGGTTTCAAAGCCGGAATGAAGGAATGCCCCGGCGTCGAGGTGGTGGCCGTGCAGACCGCGGACTTCGACCGCGGAAAGGCACTGGATGTCACCACCAACATCCTCCAGGCGAACCCGGGCATCACCGGGATCTACGGCGCCAACGACGAAATGGCGCTCGGAGCGGTGGCCGCCGTCAAGTCCCGCGGCCTGCTGGCCACCATCAAGATCGTCGGCAACGACGGCATCGGCGATGCCCTGGCCGCCGTGAAGAGCGGGGAGATGTACGCCACGAACGCCGAATCCCCCTTCGCCCTGGGCCAGGAAGTCGCCAAAATCGGCCATGCCGTGGCCAGCGGCGAGAAAGTCGAAGAGTCCCGGGTGTTGCAGGGCAAGCTCGTCACCGGCAGCGGCGTCGAGGAGTTCTGCTCGTACCTGCGCGGCATCGGCGACACGGCAACCTGCAAGTAGCACCACCCACCTTCCCCGCACTTCCAAGGAGAATCATGACTGAACTGAAAGCGGCCGGCCTGGCCGCGATGGTGGACCACACCTTCCTGCACTCCACGGGAACCAGGGCCGAGGCGGAGCACGCGGCCGCTGAAGCCACCCGGCTGGGCGCGTACTCAGTGTGCGTTTCGCCGTCGATGCTGCCCCTGGCCGGCACGGGCACCCGGATCACAGCCGTGTGCGGGTTCCCGTCCGGCAAGCACCACAGCAGCGTCAAAGCCGCCGAAGCGGCTGAAGCGGTGAGCAACGGCGCCCACGAGATCGACATGGTGATCGACGTCGGAGCGGTCCGGTCCGGTGACTTCGACGCCGTCGAACGCGACATCGCGGCCGTCCGCGAGGCCGTCCCGGCACCCACGGTCCTCAAGGTCATCCTCGAAACGGCGGCGCTGACGGACGAGCAGATCGTGCGCAGCTGCGCCGCCGCCGAAAACAGCGGTGCCGACTTCGTCAAGACCTCCACGGGTTTCCACCCGGACGGCGGAGCCACGGTGCACGCAGTTGAACTGATGGCACGGACGGTGGCGCCGCGTCTTGGGGTCAAAGCATCCGGCGGCATCCGGGACTGGGCCGCAGCGCAGGCGATGATCGCGGCGGGCGCCACCCGGCTGGGGCTGTCCGGCACGGCAGAGGTCCTCACCGGCGGACGCAGCACCGGATACTGAAACCCAACCCCCTGCGGGCAGCCGGGACTGGCCCGCAGGGGGGGGTCACCTTACCCGGAAAAATACAGCGACTCCTACTGCTTCGACCGAAGGCTAACCAGCCCAGTGCCCACGAGAAGACGCATCAGAAACGTGTGTGCGGCCGGAACGTCGGCCCCTACTTTTCGCGCATCAGCCCCATCACGACCCGCGGAAAACACCGGCCGATGGACAACCCCACCCGGGCAGAGACGCCGCATAGCCCTTATCGTCCCCCGAGACGGGGAAACAGCGCCTCGGCATTGCCGCGGTCTATCCCCGCGCGCAGGGAAAGCTCCAGCGGGTAACTCTCGTACTGCGCGGTCAGGAAATCGACCGCCGCCGGGGGGGCGAACGGAAAGTCAGTTCCATACGTGATGCGGCCCGGGTCGGCGACCTCCAGCAGACTTGGCAGCGCCGACGGGGTCGCGGATAAGGCGACGTCATAATAGAACCGCCGCAGGACGGACTGGTTCTTGTCCGTCAGCGCCGCCAATGCGCTCAGCGCCAGGTCCTTGGTGGTGAGCATTGCCAGCAGGATCCGGTAGGCGATGAACGGTACGAAGCCGCCCGCGTGGGCCAGGATGAACCTGATTCCCGGGTATTTCTCCATCGCACCGGCGAGGATCAGGCTGAGCGCCGTACGGGTGGTGTCGAGCAGGAAATCCGCGGCAAAGGCCGGTACGCCCGGAACCCCCGGTGCGGGCAGTTCACCCGGGTGAACGAACACGACGGCCCGGCGGTGATGCAGGAACGCCAGCAGAGGCTCAAAGTCCGGGTCGCCCAAGTAGCGGCCGTCATTGTTAGCCAGCAGCACAATCCCGTCCGCATGCAGCGCGTCCAGGGCGTACCGGGCTTCCGCCAGGGCGCCCTCCACGTCCGGCAGGGTAAGGGTCGCGAAGAACCCGAACCGCTCGGGCCGTGCGGCCACCACCTCCGCGCTGAACTCATTGACCTCCCGCGCCCACCGCCGCGTCTCCGCCGCGTCCCCGAAGTACACGCCGGGGGTGGACAAGGACAGAATCCCGGTCTGCACGCCATGCTTGTCCATGAACTTCAACGCCAAGCGCTCCGACCAGGGCGGCAGGTCCACCCCACCAGGGCGGATACCCATTTCGTGCATCCAGCGCGCGTAGCCCGGCGGAACGATGTGCTGGTGCGTGTCGATGCGGTACGGTCCGCTCATCCGGATTCCGCCAACCCATGGCGGACCGGCTTCGGGGGTGCCTGACCGGGTTCAGGGTGCCCGGGGGACTGGCTGCTTCGTCGCAGAAGGAGGAGGGCCAGAACCACCACCCAGAGCAGGAACGCCCCGATCATGACGCGTTCGAC
The DNA here is from genome assembly GCF_035984855.1 of Arthrobacter sp. MP_M4. Classification (NCBI taxonomy): domain Bacteria; kingdom Bacillati; phylum Actinomycetota; class Actinomycetes; order Micrococcales; family Micrococcaceae; genus Arthrobacter; species Arthrobacter sp. MP_M4. The sequence continues at coordinate 62,705 of NZ_JAXCHX010000008.1, read as the reverse complement.
CACCCCTAACCAGGGAGTTGGTTGGCCGGCGGCAACCAGGGGGACAAACGAATTTGTCCAAGCGCCGAAGACGAGGACGACGACGAGTGTCAGGATCGAATAGACACGAAACCCCTTGCCCAGGGCAGCAGCCCCGAATCCTAGAATCGCCACATACAGCAAAGCGTCCACAGCCCCCAGGATGAGGTGCATGACGTCCGTGACCGCGAACGCGGCCGTCGGCATGATGTCAACGCGCGCGGTCATCGGGAACGGAAGCCACAACGGCCCCACTGCCCCATAGGCGATGAAAAGGGAACCGGTCACACGCAGCGCGGTCTTTCCCCGGGCTGACTGCCAGACACCGATACCAAACGCGATGATCAGCCCCTCGTAAAAGAAACCCTCCACGATAAGGGCCGTCCTGGTCGGTGCACCGATCGAGGTCAGCTCGCTGATGGTCTGGGCAAAAGAGCTGTAGTCCTTGTAAAGCAACGCCGCCAGCACCTCGCTGGTCACCGGCCAGAGCAGCGAGGACACAATTCCGCACACCAGCAGCGCCCTGACCCCCCTCCGTGACCCTGCAGGGTCCATGGCCGGGGGCTGCGCGCCGGAAGCGGAACTGGACATGGGACCTCCCCAAAACTCCATAACACCCAAGGCGGGCTTGAATGCACGATGCGCCGGGACAGGCAAAGAGGACAGAGCCGTTGGTCCCGGCCGGGCATGAACCGCCCCCACGCGGCCGCATTCCGTGGGCAGTGTCAGCCTTGTCCGGCTATCAAGGGTGTCCTGAAGCGGCACCTCGCCGGACCATTTTCCGGCAGCTGCAACAACTTGCTGCTTGAGACCAACCATGAAAGGTCCGAAATCGACCGTACAGAATGTCCAAAGTCGTCTGCATAGCCCGCCCGTTGTGGATCGCACCGCGGGCGGTCAGGATGGATCAGCTGCAGAATGCGAGGCAGCAACGTCTTTGCAGACTGCCCAACGGCCGATGGCTGCCGCTGCGCCAACGGTGGCCCATGGGAGCAATAGCCACGGCTGCCAGCCGAGGCCCAGGAGGTCTCCCAGCAGCCAGAACACAAGGCTAGGCACTGCGAAAAAGGCTCCGATGTGGATCCATTGATGCCGGACCGGGCGCAAGCAATAGGCCAACACCCAGGCCAGTGGTGCCGCGACCACCAGGGAAACTCCGAAGCCATACAGAATAGCCATTCCCAAAAGGCCCCATACATGGCCGGCGGCGGTGCCGTCCAGCACGGCTGGCACGCCATAGCCTGCCGCCACTAGGAGAAGTAGCACGCCCACCCAGAGCGTGGTGGCGATGAGCCAGCCCTTGATGAACGCGTAGGCATCCAGGACCACTCTTTGTGACTGAACTGCCTGCGGCTGCGCCGCGTCCCCCAGCGTCATGGGCTTAGCCTACCGATGAGGGAACACAGCGCCACGAGATCCATGGTTGGCCCGAAGCCCGCGCTGATCCGACGTCGGCCACTCAGCTCCTGGTCTCGTACCTGGTAAGGACCACACCGTCGGGAAACGTCCGCGTCTCCACCAGGCTCAGGTCCACCCAGCTGTCGAGGGCTGTGAAGAACGGCGTGCCGCCGCCTACCAAGACCGGATGGGTGACGATCACGTACTCGTCGATCAGCCCGGCGCGCATGGCCGCCGCGGCAAGTGTGGCACCGCCGATGTCCATGGGGCCGCCGTCGTCGGCCTTGAGCCGGGCGATCTCGGTGACCGCGTCGCTGGTGACCAGGCGGGTATTCCAGTCGACCGTGCTTCTCGTCGAGGAGAACACCACCTTCGGCATGTCCCGCCAGCGGCGCGCGAACTCGATGTGCGCCGGTGTGGCACCAGGCTGCCCGTCGGCGGTCGGCCAGTGTGAGCTCATCGTCTCCCACAGTTTGCGCCCGTACAGCGCCAGGCCCGTCGCCCCCACCCGGTCCGACCACCATTGGAACAGCTCGTCGCTCGGTACGCTCCAGCCGAGGTCGTCGCCGGGCGCGGCGATGTAACCGTCCAGACTCACGTTCATGCCGAAGGTCAGTTTGCGCATGGCGCCAGTCTCCCGTGAGCCGGTATTGGTTGTACAGACCAGCACGGCGCGGAAAAATCATCGGTCAGGCCACACCGAGGGCCAGTTGACCACCAAATACGAGCCGCTCGACATGTTCTATGCGAGGGGTTGTTGCTCGACGGACCGACCTCCAGTAGTGCCGTGATACGCCAAGCACCCCCAACGCGGGAATGCGCAAGGGGTGCTTGTGGGCGGGTCTATTTGTAGGTGACCCGCGAGCCGGTTGGACTCCAGTGGATTACGCCGCCCTGGTAATTTTGGGCGACGGCTCCTCCCCGGCCGGTAACGTACTCGTTGCTGGTCGGGTATCCGAGCCGGCCGTTCTCGAAACCGGTCTTAGCCCAAAGGGAGCGGATCCCGCCGAAGGATACAAAGCCGCCTGTTCTGGGGGACCAGATGATGGCCCCGTTCTGGTAGTTCTGGTACACGCCGCCGCTCCGGAGCCCGGTGACCTCGTCGGTGACGGGGTAGCCGAGGATACCGTTTTCGAAACCCGTCTTAGCCCACGCCGAGCGGATGGCGCCCTTTGTCAGCCGGGCGCCGCTGGCCGGTGAGTACAGGATGCAACCGACCGCGAAGCACTGGTAGGAGCCGCGGTTTTTGAGCCCGGAAACTTCTGCGCTGGTGGCGCGGCCCAGACCGCCGCGGTACGAGGCGGCCTTGGCCGCTATGGGCGAGAGAGGCGCCTTGGCCGGAACGGCCGGGCTGACCGTCGTCGAGTAGGCTGCCAGGTTGGAAACCACCAGGTGCCAGCCCCGGTACGGCCCGGAGGTCGGTACAACATAGCCGATCCCGTCATCAGTGAGTCGTGAATCCAGCATTGCAGCCTTGTGCGAGGGGGAGCTCATCCACCAGGCGACGATCTGCTCTGGGGTGGAGTTGAAGCCCACGATCTCGCGGTACATTGTGGCGCCGGAAGGTATCAGGGAGCCGCCGGCGTCCGGACGGTGGATTTTGCCAAAGTCGAATCCGGGGTCCTTGGTAGCGACTCCGAGGCGGTTCGCCCAGTCCTGCGATACGTTAGCGATCCGCTGGTTCCAGGCCAGCGGCCGGGCACCAACTTTGGCGCGTTCGGCGTTGATAAGATTATGGGTCTTCTTCGCGAAGGTGTCCGAGTAGGCGGATGACGGCATCCCGGCTTTGACCGGTGCTGCAGTAGAGGCGCTAGCGCCGAGGAGGCTGCCGGACAGTGAGAGCAGGAGACCGAAAACCACTGCGGTCGCGCGGGTAGAACGTAATTTCATAAGTCCCTAGATTGAGTGCCGGGTGGGATCGCTGGGAGACGGGACAAGTCTGCCGGGCATCAACGGGTGATTGGACGGTTTCGTGGGTTGGTGGGGGAACTCTTGGCAGATCCTGCGGAACCGACAGCCACGGTTTCGAGACATGAACCGTTGGAGGGCATGGTCACACGGAGCACGTGGTGAGGTGCTCCCGGGCCTCCGCCCCGGCGCTGCGGGCGTCCGGGATCGCCCAGGGCAAAAGCGCGGCCGGCACAGCCAAGATCGCGGTCCCGAAAAACGATGGTCGTCCGAGCTGCCGGGGTGGGGGCGGCGGCGTCGTGTCGGCACATCGGTACGGTATTTCGGGCCGGGGCGATCTTCCTGTTCTTGCTGAGCCGAGGTAAGGCAAGATGCCCCTTCAGGGGGCTCCCTGGAGACACTCCCCCGGCTGATCCTCACATGCCGCTGACGGCCATGTCACGCTGAAGCGCTGATCACCCGGTCACGTCCAACCAGCAGACCCGTGACGGCGAGAACCGCCATAATTCCGGCGGTGACCAGAAGCGGGAGCGTCCAGCCTCCGCTCACGTCGCGAAGCCCACCGAACAAGACCGGCCCCACCGCGGCGAGACCGTAGCCGACGGACTGCGCCATGCCGGACAGGGATGCTGCCTGCGGGTAATTCACGGTCCGGAGGCTGAACAGGGACAGGGCGATGACAATGAGGCTCCCACACCCGATGGCCCCGAGAAGGACCCACAGCAGCACGAGTTCCGGCGCCAGTGCCAGCCCAAGAAACGTTACGAACGTGAGCGCACCGCTCGTGAACGATACAAGCCGTTGGTCCGAACCGCGGTGGAGAATGCCTCCTGCGGCAAGGCTGGCGAACACGCTGATGAGCAGGAATATGGCCAGGTGGATGCCTGCAGTCGTGGCGGGAACCCCCTGGCTTTGTTCGATAGTGGGCAGCCAGGCCATCAGGACATAGAAGGCGATCGATTGCAGCCCCATGAAGACGGTCACCTGCCAGCCCAGGGCCGAGGACCAGGGCGACCGGTGGGCGACCTCCGGCGTCGCCGCGTGAGCGGTGCTAGACCTGTGCCGGCGCAGCCAGGGCAGGAGCACGGCCATGGCGATGAGAGCCAGCCCCACCCAGATTCCGAGGGCAAGGCGCCACCCCGCCGGGGACGTTTGCGCCACGGGTACGACGACGGCCGCCCCGATCGCGGCGAAGGCGGCCTGCGTTGCGGTGTAGCCTCCGGTGACCTGGCTGACTCTCAGCGGAAAGTCACGCTTTACCAGGGAAGGCACCAGGACATTGAGAAAGGCGATAGCCAAACCGATCAGTGCGGTGCCGGCCCAGATGACGCCGGGCAAGGGCAGGGACCGAAGCACGATGCCCGACGCGAGGATCAGCAGGGACATCCACAGCGCCCGGTCCAGGCCCAGGCGCGAAGCGAAGCCGGGCGCGAGGGGCGAGAACACGGCGAAAGCAACGAGTGGAAGGCCTGTCAGGAACCCTGCCGCGGCACTGGATAGCCCAAGGTCGCTGCTGATGTTCCCGAGCACCGGTCCCACGCTGACGAAGGACACCCGAAGGTTGACGGCGATGAGCAGCACTCCGATGAAAGCAAACCCGAGCCTGGCAGTACGGTCCGGCGCGTTCCGGGTGGCAGCAGGCATCGGGCGTTCTTCCATCCTTCGAGAGGTGAGGAGCGCGTCCGCGCTTCCCGCATTTCCAGCTTTGCCAGACAGAATCAATCTCTGACGAGGCTTTCCGGTTTTGCCGACAATTTACCCTACGTCGGACTCGTAATGCCCGTCTTTCAGACGCGAGAGGGTGGCCGGATGTGGGCCCGGCACGACCGGGCGGCTTGCCAGCGCTCCCTATACCTCCGCCACCGGCGCCGCGAACTGCGCCTCATACAATGCGGCATACGCCCCGCCCGCCTCCAACAACGAGGCATGCGTCCCCTGCTCCACGATCTGGCCGGCCTCCATCACCAGGATGAGGTCGGCGTCGCGGATGGTGGAGAGCCGGTGCGCGATCACGAAGCTGGTCCGGTCCGAGCGCAGCGCACTCATCGCCTTCTGTACCAGCACCTCGGTGCGGGTGTCCACCGAGCTGGTTGCCTCGTCCAGGATCAGCACCGACGGGCGGGCCAGGAACGCCCGGGCAATCGTCAGCAGCTGCTTCTCCCCTGCGGACACGTTGGCGCCCTCGTCGTCGAGCACGGTGTCGTATCCCTCCGGCAGGGACCGGACGAACCGGTCCACGTACGTCGCCTTCGCCGCCTCAAGGATCTCCGCCTCCGAGGCAGAGGGCCGGCCGTAGGCGATGTTGTCCCGGATGGTGCCGCCGAACAGCCACGTATCCTGCAGCACCATGCCCATCCGCGAGCGCAGCTCGTTGCGGGTCATCGCGGTGACGTCAACGCCGTCGAGCGTGATTCTCCCGGCATCGAGTTCGTAGAACCGCATCATCAGGTTCACCAGCGTGGTCTTCCCGGCCCCGGTCGGGCCGACAATCGCCACGGTCTGCCCGGGCTCGGCCACGAGGCTCAGCTCGGAAATCAGCGGCTTATCCGGCGTGTAGGCAAAGGACACGTTTTCGAACACGAGCCGTCCGCGCTTGGACTCCGGCGCGGCCCCGGGAACAGGATCGGCCGATTGCTCCTCGGTGTCCAGCAGCTCGAACACCCGCTCCGCCGAGGCCACCCCGGACTGCAGCAGGTTCGCCATCGAGCCCAACTGGGCCAGCGGCTGGGTGAACTGGCGCGCGTACTGGATGAACGCCTGCACATCGCCAAGCTGCATGGCCCCGGACGCCACCTGCAGCCCGCCCACCACGGCGATCCCCACATAGACAAGGTTCCCGATGAACGTCATGGCCGGCATGATCAGCCCGGAAATGAACTGCGCGCCGAAGCTGGCCTGGTACAGCTCCGCGTTCTTCTGCCGGAACCGCTCCTCCACCTCACGCTGCCGGCCGAACACCTTCACCAGCGCGTGCCCGGTGTAGGTCTCCTCGATCTGGCCGTTCAGTTCCCCGGTGTGCTTCCACTGCGCCACGAACAGCTTCTGCGAGCGCTTGGCGATCAGCGCGGTGGTCACCAGCGTCAGCGGAATGGTGACCAGCGCAATGAGCGCCAGCGTGGGCGAGAGGATGAACATCATCACCAGCACCCCCAGCACGGTCAGCAGCGAGGTGACCGCCTGGCTGATGGACTGCTGCAGGCTCTGGGAAATGTTGTCAACGTCGTTGGTGACCCGGCTGAGCAGCTCACCGCGCTGCACCGAGTCAAAGTAGCGCAGCGGGAGCCGGTTGATTTTGGCCTCGATCCGCTCACGCAGCCGGAACACGGTGCGCTGCACCACGCCGTTGAGCACATACGCCTGCACCCAGCTGAACGCCGACGCCAGCACGTACAGCACCAGCGCCCACAACAGCACGCTGGACAGCGCGCCGAAGTCGATTCCGATGCCCGGCGTCAGCGTCATGGCGCTGAGCATGTCCGCTTTCTGGCCCTCCCCGGCGGCGCGCAACTGGGTGATCAGCTGCTCCTTGCCCACCCCGGCGGGGAGTTGTTTGGATACGACGCCGGCGAAGATCAGGTTGGTGCCCTCCCCGAGCAGCCGCGGCCCGATCACGGAGAACGCAACGCTCACCACCGCGAGCGCCAGGACCAGCATCAGCCAGAGCCGCTCGGGCCGGAGCTGGCCCAGCAGCCTTTTGGCGGACGGGCCGAAGTTCATCGCCTTCTCCGCGGGCACGTTCATCCCCGCGAACGGTCCGCCGTGGCCGGGGCCGCCGCGCGGACGGGGAATGCGTTCGACGGCGGGAGCCCCGCCGGGTGCCCCGGCCCCGCCGCGGGCCTGCCCGTCGGCTGCGGCCTGCGGGCCGGCGCGGTGCGGAGCGCTCATGCCGCCTCCTCCGCTGCGAGCTGGGAATTCACAATCTCCTGGTACGTCTCCGAGGCCTCCAACAGCTCCTCGTGCGAACCGAGCGCCACGATCCTGCCGTCGTCGAGCACCAAAATCTGGTCCGCGTCCACGATGCTGGACACCCGCTGGGCGATGATCACCAGGGTGGCGCCGGCCGTGTGCCGCTGCAGTGCCTGCCGCAGCCGGGCGTCCGTGGCGGTGTCCAGCGAGGAGAACGAGTCGTCAAAGATGTAAAGTTCGGGCCGTTTCACCAGGGCCCGGGCGATCGCGATCCGCTGCCGCTGCCCGCCGGAGACGTTGGTGCCACCCTGGGAAATGGGCGCGTCGAGTCCGCCCTCCATTTCCCGGACGAAATCCTCCGCCTGGGCAATCGCGAGCGCCTGCCAGAGTTCGTCCTCGGTGGCGTCGGGTTTGCCGTAGAGCAGGTTGCTGCGGACCGTGCCGGAGAACAGGTAGGGCTTTTGCGGGACCAGGCCGATGTGGCCCCAGAGCAGGTCCGGGTGCAGTTCCCGGACGTCCACGCCGTCGATCCGCACCGCGCCGGAGGTGGCGTCGAACAGGCGCGGCATGAGGTTGACCAGGGTGGTCTTGCCGGAGCCTGTGGCGCCGATGATCGCGGTGGTCTGCCCGGCGCGGGCGGTGAAGCTGATGCCGGCGAGGACTGGCTGCTCGGCACCCGGGTAGGCGAATCCGACGTCGCGCATTTCGAGTTCGCCGCGGCCGGTCCGGCCGGAGAAGTCCAGCGGGTGCTCCGGCGGCCGGACGCTGGATTCGGTGCCCAGCACCTGGCCGATCCGGTCGGCGGAGACGGCGGCGCGGGGGATCATGATGGCCATGAAGGTGGCCATCATGACGGACATCAGGATCTGCATGAGGTAACTCAGAAACGCGATCATGGTGCCCACCTGCATGGACCCGTCCTGGATCCGGAACGCGCCGAACCAGATCACCGCCACGGACGAGACGTTCAGCACCAGCATGACGGCGGGGAAGGCGAGGGCCATCAGCCGGCCGGCGCGCAGGGCGGTGTCCGTGACGTCCTCGTTGGCCCGGGCGAACCGGGCGGTTTCGATGTCTTCGCGAACGAAGGCGCGGACCACGCGGATGCCGGTGAGCTGTTCGCGGAGCACCCGGTTCACGGTGTCGATCCGGGTCTGCATGAGCCGGAACAGCGGCACCATCCGGATGATGATCAGCCCCACCGCCACCAGCAGCACCGGAACGCTGACAGCGATCAGCCAGGACAGCTGCACGTCCTGCCGGATCGCCATGATCACCCCGCCGACGCTGAGCATGGGCGCGGTGACCATGAGCGTGGCGGACATGAGCACCAGCTGCTGGACTTGCTGCACGTCGTTGGTGGAGCGGGTGATCAGGCTTGGTGCGCCGAAGCGGGTTACTTCCTGTTCGGAGAAGGCCGCCACCCGGCTGAAGATCGCGCCGCGCACGTCCCGGCCCAGCGCCATCGCGGCCTTCGCGCCGAAGTACACGGCGGCGATGGCGCAGATGATTTGCAGGAGGGTCACCAGCAGCATCACGCCGCCGGTGCGCAGGATGTAGTCCGTGTCCCCCCGCGCCACGCCCTGGTCGATGATGTCCGCGTTCAGGGTGGGCAGGTACAGCGAGGCGATGGATTGCGCCAGCTGGAAGACGACGACGGCGAGCAGCAGCCGCCGCTGCGGCCTCAGGTATTCGAGGAGCAGTTTCCAGAGCATCCGTACTCCAAGCCACGTGTCACGCAGAGTGATTCGAAGGTCAGTTTACGTCGGGATGCTGGGAGCGGAACCGGTTCCTCTCAGGGCGGATCCGGGTTGGATCTTAGTCGACGGCGGCGCGGACGTCGCCCTCGTCGTGCCCGCCCTCCTTCTTGCCGAACGGCAGTACTTTGAGCAGCGGGTGCAGGATAGCCATGACGACGAGGCCCCAGGCGAGACCAAGGACGGCCGAGCACAGGGTGTTCACGAGCCAGGCCAGGAAGCCGCCCACCACCGGAATGCCGGCGAAAGGAGCTTCGAGGACGTGGACCAGGTCATACAGCAGGTGCCAGCCGAGGTCGTAGGCCCCCTGCAGCATGATGTGACCGCCCACCCACAGCATAGCGACCGTCCCGATCAGGGTGATGGCGGACAGCACGGCGGGCATCCCCTTGACGAGCAGCTCGCCGAAGCGCTGGGAGCCCGCGGACTCCTTGGTGGTCAGGTGCAGGCCGATGTCGTCCATTTTGACAATAAGTGCGACGGCGCCGTACACGGCCACCGTGATCACGAGCGCCACAACCACCAGGATGACCGCCCGGACCCACAGTGACTCGGCGGACACCTCGTTCATCGCGATGACCATGATCTCGCAGGAGAGGATGAAGTCCGTAGTGATCGCGCCCTTGGTGACCTTGGCCTCCGCCTCCGGGCCCCGGTCGACCGCCGGCGTCTCTTCATCGGCCTCGTGGTGGCCGCGGAGCTTGTGCCAGACCTTCTCGGCACCCTCATAGCAGAGGTAGGTGCCGCCCAGCATAAGGATGAACGGAATGACCCCCGGGATAAAGGCGCTGATGAGCAGCAGCGCCGGCAGGATGATCAAAAGTTTGTTTCGCAACGAGCCCCAGAAGATCCGCTTGATCATCGGCAGTTCGCGGGACGGGTCCGCCCCGGACACGTACTGCGGCGTGACGGCGGCGTCGTCAATGACCACGCCCGCGGCCTTGGCCCCCGCCTTGGCCGCTCCGGCTGCGACATCGTCCACCGAGGCGGCCGCAATCCGGGCCAGGGCTGCGATGTCGTCCAGCAGGGCGACGAGACCGCCGCTCACAGCTCACTTCCGGATGGCTTGAGGGCGTTCGGCTGGACGAAGTTGCCTCGGTCAAGGCGCGTGATTGGCATGCTCAAATTATATGGTGGCGCGCAGCCCGTCGACGCGGGACCTGGACCGGGCCGGCTCGGTGGCGTGAAGGGCATGAACATCAGCCGTGAGAATGCCGGCATCGCCGCCGGACGGTCACGGCCGCCTCGAACTCTTTGAGTACATCCACCCCGCGGCGGTTCAGCCGCCCAGCACCACGTTCACCGGCGGTTCGCCCGCGAGCATGAGCTCGATCTGGCGTTGCAGCAACTTCCCCATCCGCGGACGCATGGCCGCGCTGGCTCCGCCGACGTGCGGGCTGATGATGACCCCGGGGGTGGTCCACAGCGGGTGGTCCTGCGGCAGCGGCTCGGGGTCGGTGACATCCAGCGCCGCGCGGATCCGGCCGGCGGCGGTGTGCTTGACCAGGGCAGCGGTGTCCGCGACCGGGCCGCGGGCCATGTTGACCAGCAGGGCGCCGTCGGGCATGGCGGCAAGGAAGGCGTCGTCGATCAGGTGCCAGGTGGCGTCGCTGAGCGGCACCACCACGATCACGATGCCGTGCTCCGGGAGGAGGCTGTGCAGTTCGTCGATGCCGTGGACGGGGCCGCGGGCATCGGTCCGTGCCGTGCGGGCCACCCGGGTCACGGTGGTTTCGAACGGCAGCAGCCGGTCCTCGATGGCTTTGCCGACGCCGCCATAGCCCACGATCAGCACGCGCTGGTCCGCGAGGCTGGCGGTGGGGCGGGCCTCCCAGCGGCCGGCCTGCTGGTTGCGCAGCAGCCGCGGGAGCTCGCGCTGGCTGGCGAGGACCAGGGCGAGGGCCAGTTCGGCGGTGGAGGTTTCATGGACGGTGGCGGCGTTGGCGAAGACCCGGCCGGCGGGCAGGAACTCGTCCACGCCGTCGTACCCGATCAACTGGCTCTGCACCAGCGCGGTCTCCACGGCATCCAGACCGCGCAGGACGGCCGGTCCGCCCAGGTAGGGCGGAACCACGATGTCGAGGCGGGGCCGGGGCGGGTCCCCGGTCAGGTCCCATTCGAGGATGGTGACGCCGGGGTGGGGCTGAAGGTATTCCCGCAGGCCGGCGTCCGGCAGGCTGACAGTGATTGTGCTCGGCATAGCTGACAGCCTAGCGGGACGGGCGCGGTGGGCCAGCGCTGTTGTGATGACCCGGCCTGCGAGATTGCCCTCACCTTTGCGTTGACCCGCGCGGTGCGTGGACATGCCCAGCGGCCCGGCATACATTGCAGGAAACCACCCCCTGTGTTTGACCCGGAAGGTCCTGCGCCATGAACTCCTCGGGACCACCCCGCCCGGCCGCAAAATCCCGCAACTCCCGGGCGGTCCTGGTCTGGGTGGTGACGGTCCTCGTGTTGCTCGGTGTGGTGATTCTCGGCGTCGTCCAGACCGGGCCGGTTCCGGCGAGGGATTTCCTGGCCGGTCCGCAGAGACCGCGGGAGCAGCCCGCGGCCGCGGAACCGTCGGAGCAGGCCCCGGAAGCCGCCGTCGACCTCGACGCCGAGATCCGGCGGATCCTTGCCCGGAACTCCGGCTACCGGGTGGGCGTCGCCCTGCTGGACACCCACGGCGGGGAAACGCGCAGCTACGGCGACGCATCCGAATTCGTAGCGGCGAGCACGTCAAAAATCATCACTGCGGCCGCCTACTACCACCTGGTGGAGACGGGCCAGAAGTCGCTGGACGTGCCGCTGGGGAGCTACGACGCCGCATTCCAGGTCAAGGCCATGGTCAACGCCAGCAGCAACGACGCCTGGCTGCTGCTGATGCAGGACATCGGCTACCCCACACTGATTGAGTACGCCGCCTCGATCGGCATCAGTTATGACCCCGAAGAGAACCTGCTGACACCGGCTGAAATGGCGGGACTGCTCCAGCAGCTCTCCACCGGCAAACTGCTGAATGAGGAGCACACCGCGGAACTGCTGGGCTACATGCAGCAGACCAACAACGAACGGCTCATTCCCGCTGCCGTCGGGCCGGAGGTCAACGTGCAGCACAAATACGGCGAGGTGGAGGGGTACGTCCACGACGCGGCGCTCCTGAGCTCCGGCGAGCGCTCCTACGCGCTGGCCATCTACACCTGGGGCGAGGACAACGAAAGCGAGGAACGCCTGGCCCTGATCCACGACCTGACGGCCGTGGTGTCGAAGGCGCTGCTGAGCTAGCCGGTCCGCTCGGGCTGGACAACGTCCAAAGCCCCCGCTGCAATACGTGCAGCGGGGGCTTTGGCAGTCGGGAACCGGTGTTAGCGGCCGAAGATCTTGGCGAAGAAGCCGGTCTTGGTGGCGACTTCACCCTCGTGGCCCTTGCAGCGGTCGGCGCTCTTGACGCCCCGCATGACCTGGTCAACGTGCTGGCCGCAGCCAGCCCAGGTGGTCTTACCGCACTTCTTGCATGCAACCTGTCGGCACATCTGGTTCTCCTTGGGTAGGTTCGTCCCCTCAACTATACCCCCTGGGGTATGTGGATGGGAATTGCCGGGAACACCACGTTGCCGGCCGGCGTTGGTTCCGTACAGCGGCACCATCCAGCGGCAACACCGCTGGGCCGCTCCCGCACCACCTGACTTCCGAACCGTACCGTACCGAGAGGACTGCTTATATGGCTTACATCAAGGTTGGAACCGAGAACAGCACCGACATCGAGCTCTACTACGAAGACCACGGAGCAGGGCAGCCCGTGGTTCTGATCCACGGTTATCCGCTGGACGGATCGTCCTGGGAGAAGCAAACCACTGCCCTGCTGGGCGCCGGGTACCGCGTCATCACTTACGACCGCCGCGGCTTCGGCCAGTCCAGCAAGCCCACGGACGGCTACGACTTCGACACCTTCGCCGCGGACCTCGACACCCTGCTCACCACCCTGGACCTGAACGAGGCCGTGCTGGTGGGCTTCTCGATGGGAACCGGCGAAGTAGGCCGGTATCTGGGCACCTACGGGTCGGCCCGGGTGGAGAAGACTGTGTTCCTCGGCTCGCTGGAGCCCTACCTGCTGCAGACCGACGACAACCCTGCCGGCGTTCCGCAGTCCATGTTCGACGGTCTGTATGAAGCCGTGACCGCCGACCGGTACGCCTTCTTCACCGAGTTCTTCAAGAATTTCTACAACAGCGACACCTTCCTGGGCACCCCCCGGCTCAGTGAGGAAGTCATGCGTGCGGGCTGGAACCTGGCAACCTCCGGGGGCCCCACCGCGTCCGCCGCCGCGCAGCCCAGCTGGCTCACGGACTTCCGCGCCGACATCCCCAAGATCGACGTCCCGGCGCTGATCGTCCACGGCACCGCAGACAACATCCTCCCGATCGACACCACCGGGCGGCAGTTCACCAAGGCGCTGCCCGGTGCCGAATATGTGGAAATCGAGGGCGCCCCGCACGGCATGCTGTGGACCCACGCCGCCGAGGTCAACGAGCTGCTGCTGAAGTTCCTGGCGAAGTAACTCCCCCGTCCCGAGCTGGCGACGGAGGCCGTGCCGCCGAAGCACCTGACCTTAGAACAGGGCTTCGACGACGGCCTCCGTCACCTCGTGGATGACGCCGGTCCGTTCCGGGACGCTGCTGAGGTCCTCGCCTTTGGTGTAAACCACCAGGGCGAAGGCGGTACCGTCCCGGGTGAGGATGCCGGCGTCGTGCAGCTCCCCCTCCAGCAGACCGTACTTGTGGAACACGGCGATGCCGGGAGGTGTGGCCGCCGGGATAAGGGTCTCGTCGTTGGTGTTCTGCATATAGCCCAGCAGCTGGGCGGTGTTGGCCGGTTCCAGCAGCGTTCCCGAGTAGAGTCCGGCGAGGATCCGGGCCATGCCCGCGGGGGTGAGCTCGTTGCCTTCGGGCTTGTAGTCCACGCCCATCGAGGCGGCATACTCCGTCAGCTCCTCGTGGCCCACGGCGTCCATGATCAGTGACCAGGAGTCGTTGTCGCTTTGCTGGATCATTTCCTGCAGCTGGAAGCCCGCGGTGTAGGCCCCCAGCGGATCATCGAGCGAGGCCTCTCCGGTTTCCACCAGATGGTAGTACGCCTCGGCGGCCAGAACCTTGGCTGTGCTCGCGGCGACGAAGGCCCCGTCCACACCGTAGTTATGCACGGCTCCGGCCGTCTGCCCTCCGTCCGACAGGTCAAGGAGTGCGACGCCGATCTCGTAGTCGCTGGCGCCGTCGATGATGGCGTCGATCCGGGCGTCCAGCGCCGGATCCACGGCCGCCACATCCGACGCCGGCACGGACGCGGGGCTGCCCGTTCCACCGCCTGACGGGGCACCGGCCCGCCCGGAGTCTGCAGGCCGGGACTGCGTGGCCGAGTGAATGCCGACACCGAGCGCCACAGCCAGGACGGCGGCGCAAACCGCCAGCAGTGCTGCCCGGGCGCGGCGGAACGCCCGGGTGCGCGGCCGTCGGGTCAGACCGCTACTGCCGGGACGGCTTCTGCGCTGCTGCGGGGTGGTCTCGTCCATAGGTGCCTAAGCTAACCAGTCCAGCTGTGCGGGAGCTATGAAACAACGGTTCCGCACAGCGGCGGCCGGTCAGATCTGGTCATCCCAGGTACCGGCGTCGGCGGCGTCTTCCGGTTTGTCCTCCGCCTCCGGAGCGCCGGAACCGACATAGGCGGCCGGCACCGTCCCGGCGGCCTGGGTCAGCTGGTCCTCGCGGATGTTCCCGGCCTGACCGGGTTCGGCGTGCGGCTGGCGGACTTCGACGGCGTCCGGGTCGCCGGGACCGCGCAGGTCTGCGGGGTCGGTGCCGGGTTCGTTCGGATCACTCATGACATTGCCTTTCGTCCGAGGGTGGGTCTCTTCCCACACTAACGTGCAGGGCACTGCGGTTACCGGACGCACCTGCGGCAGATACGGCCCCGGGACTTCATTGCGCGACGCCGGCGGCGAGCAGCTGTTCAAGTCCCCGTTTGAAACCGGACCGGCCGCCATGGGCAGGATGCCTAATTTTCGGTGCCTCCAGGCCGCTCCGCTGCAGGCTGCGGTGGGCCACATTCCCCACGGCCACCACGGTCTCGATCTGAAAGATCCCGACCAGCTCCTGCCAGAAGGAAGTTCCGAGGGCGGCTTCGGCGGCCGCCGGGGTGCGGTTGGACAGCGGCCTGCCGGGCTGGTAGGTGTGCCAGGGGCAGGCGCTCCAAAGCAGGGGGAGGAAGTCGAGTTCGGCCAGCACCTCCCACATCACGGTGGCTGTCGGCTCAGCCGCGACGCCTGGGGCATCGGCCGGAAGCCCGTAGCCCTGTTCCGGCCCGAAGATCCCCAGGCTGTTCGGGGGACCCCCGAACATGGTCCTGTTGGTGAAGGGAACGCCGGTAATTCTCATGCCGCGAAAGCCGGGGGCTTCACCCACCAGCAGCACCTGCGGGGAGCGGTCCCGCAGTTCCTGCAGGTAGATCGCCAGGTTCCGCCGCCGCTCGGCGTTTCCGGGTGCAGTGTGGTCGAAAAAGTTGTGGCATGCCGGCCCGGTCTCCACCGCGGCGAGCCGCTCAACGAACCCTTCGATCGAGGATGCCGTCATGTTCCGCCGGTTCCCTTCTGCTCGCAGGTCAGTCAGACTATCCGGGCCGCTGTGCCGCAGGCACCGGCCCCCCTTCCCCCTATTATTGGTGGCATGACGGACATGACCATCTTCACGGTGGGGCACTCCACTCATCCCATCGACGAATTTCTCGGCCTGCTCCAGGCCCACGGCGTTAACAAGCTGATCGATGTGCGCACCGTTCCGAAGTCACGGCACAATCCGCAGTTCAACGAGGACTCGCTCGCGGCGAGCGTGCGGGCCAGCGGGATCACCTACCGCCGGATGGCTTCCCTGGGCGGCCTGCGGCGTACCAGTAAAGACAGTCCCAACGGCGCCTGGCGAAACGCGTCGTTCCGGGGCTACGCGGACTATATGCAGACCGAAGAGTTTGCCGCCGCCGTCGGTGAGCTGCTGGAACGGGGGCGGAGCAGCGATGCGGCCATCATGTGCGCGGAAGCCGTCCCGTGGCGCTGCCACCGGTCGCTGATCGGCGACTCGTTGCTGGTGCGGAACGTAGCGGTGCTGGACATCATGACGGTGGCCTCCGCCAAGCCCCACACCCTGACGTCCTTCGCCCGCGTTGAAGGCGGACGCCTTTGGTACCCGCCTTCGGTGACGGCCGGCATGCCAACCACAACGTAGGCGCTACCAGCGGGGGTGGATGGCGGAGCGGAAGTGGCGGTCATAGATTTCGTGGACGCCGACGTCGAACGTGGCGTCGATGCCGCTGGCCCCCGCCGCTTCGGCGTTGGCGCGGGCCTGCTGCGGGTTCCGCGCGCCGGGGATCACCGTGCTGACGCCATCCTGGGCCGTGATCCAGGCGATGGCCGCCTGGGCGGTGCTGACGCCGTCGGGCACTAGTTCTTCGAACTCGGCTACCGCTGCCAGTCCCTGCGTGAAGTCCACGCCGGAGAAGGTCTCCCCGACGTCGAACGCCGAGCCGGTGCGGTTGTAGTTCCGGTGGTCATCCGCCGCGAAGGATGTGTCCGCGGTGTACTTGCCGGAAAACAGCCCCGAGGCTAGCGGTACGCGGGCGATGATGCCGACGCCGGCTGCCTGCGCTGCGGGCAGCACCTCATCCAGCGGTTTGAGCCGGAAGGCATTCAGGATGATCTGCACCGTCGCCGTGCCCTCGTGGCGGATGGCTTCAAGGGCTTCGGCGGTCCGTTCGACGCTGACGCCGTAGTTGCCGATGGCACCGTCGGCCACGAGCGTATCCAGGGCGTCGTAGACTTCAGCGCTGCTGTACACGGCGGTGGGCGGGCAGTGCAGCTGGACCAGGTCCAACTGCTCGACGCCGAGGTTGCGCCGCGACCGGTCGGTCCACTCGCGGAAGTTGGCGAGGTTGTAGTTTTGCGGCTGCTGCTCGGCCCGGCGCCCCATTTTGGTGGCCACTGTGATCTCCAGGCCCGGGTTGGCCGCCAGGAACACGCCGACGGCCTGCTCGCTGCGGCCGTCGCCGTACACGTCCGCGGTGTCGAAGAACGTGACCCCGGCCTCCGCGGACGCGGCCAGGATGGCCTGCGCCTGCGCGGGGTCCACGGCGCCCCAGTCCGAGCCCAGCTGCCAGGTCCCCAATCCAACGATGGAGACGTTCCGTCCGGTCTTGCCTAAGATTCGCTGTTCCATGATCCGACTATAAGCGCACCGGTGTTTGCCGGGCTTGCTAGCCTGAGGGGGTGAAATACGAATCCCTGTGGATCGGCATGCTGATCGGCGCAGCCCTCGGCTTTGCCATCGGCGTCGCCACCGCCGACAAGCCGTTCACCGGCCTCCTGATCGGGATCGGCGTCGGGGCTCTGGTGGGCCTGGCGGCCCGCAAGGACCCCTCGAAAGGGTAGCGACGGGTGCGTGGAATGTATTCCGTGAACTGCTCCATCCTGTTGACCGAGTTGCCTCTGCTTGAGCGGCCCGCCGCGGCGAAGGCCGCCGGCTTTGACGCCGTGGAGTTCTGGTGGCCCTTCGCCGGCTCCGTTCCCGGTGACGCCGAGGTCACCGACTTCGAGCGGGCCATCACCGATGCAGGCGTCCGGCTGGCCGGCCTGAATTTCTACGCCGGCGACATGCCGGCCGGGGACCGGGGGCTGGTGTCCTGGCCGGGCCGTTCCAGCGAGTTCCGGGACAACGCCGACGCGGTGGCGGGCATCGGCGGGCGGCTCGGCTGCACCGCGTTCAACGCCCTCTACGGCAACCGCCAGGACGGGATTGCTCCGGAAGCCCAGGACGAGCTGGCCGTCCGGAATCTCGCCGCCGCGGCCGCAGCCGTGGCCCGCATCGGCGGTACGGTGCTGCTCGAACCGGTCAGCGGCGCCCCGCGCTACCCGCTGCTCCGGGCAGATGATGCCCTCCGGGTCATTTCGCTGGTCCGGCAGGAGGCCGGCGCGGAGAACCTCCGGCTCCTCGCCGATTTTTATCATCTCTCGGTCAACGGTGACGACGTCGCCGCCGTCATCGAACAGCACGCCAAGGACTTCGGCCACATCCAGATCGCCGACAGCCCTGGCCGTGGGGCTCCCGGTACCGGGGGGCTTCCCCTCGGCAGCTGGATCGCCCGCAGCCGCGAGCTCGGTTACGACGGATGCATCGCCCTCGAGTACAAGGAACCGGCCGCCACCGCGTTCAGCTGGGCCATCCGCCCGTCCGCCGCCGGCTGACAGTTCCCTTCCCGCGGCCGGAATAGCGGATCCGCACCCGCTGTTGTGCACCACAGAGCACGTCTCACCCGTCTCCCAGCGAAGGACCCGCCATGAGCCAGAACCTCACCGTCAAGCTGCAGCCCGGAACCCCGGCCCCGGATTTCTCCCTTCCGGACGCCGCGGGACATCAGGTCTCGCTGGCCGATTACCGCGGCAAGAACGTCATTGTGTATTTCTACCCGCAGGCCGCCACCCCGGGCTGCACCACCGAGGCCTGCGACTTCCGGGACAACCTGGCGTCCCTGCAGTTATCCGGCTATGAAGTGCTGGGCATCTCCCCCGATGCGCCCGAGGCGCTGGCACACTTCACCGGCGACTTCGCCCTGACTTTTCCGCTCCTCGCCGACGAGGACCACGCGGTGGCGCTGGCCTACGGAGCCTGGGGCGAAAAGCTGGTCCGCGGTGAAGTCACCGAAGGAATCGTCCGCTCCACGGTGGTCCTGGATCCCGAAGGCAAGGTCGCACTGGCCCAGTACCAGGTCAAGGCGCAGGGCCATGTTGCCGCGTTGAAGGAGCAGCTGGGCGTCTAGGCACTCGCCCCCACCCCGGCGCACTGGGTAGGATCGGTGCGACCAGCGCCGGAGACCGGCACCAACCGAAGGCAGACACCACGTGGCAGCAGGAACCAGTCAGGACCCTTGGGTGCTCAAAACAGCCCCGGGAACTTCCGAGTACACAATGTACCGGGACGAGGTATCCGATCCTCCAGCCCTGGTATGCCAGGTTGGCTCCACCACCTTGAAGTACCACCTCCGCGCCCTCGAAGACCTGCCGCTGTGGCTGATGGAGCGGGGCGAGTGGGTGCCGCTGGGCGCCGCCGATGAGAACAAGCCGGCCGCTGCAGGATCCGTCGAGGCGTGGGGACGGGATCCGGAAAACCCCATCGGCGGATGGTACGGGCTGCGGAAGGGATACCGCGGCCGGTTCGGGATGTACCTTCCGCCCCTGCTGGAGGCGTTGGGCCTGGTGGAGCTCACCCACGACAAGCGCAACAACTCCGTCCGGGCCATCATCGCCGACGCCTCCGGTCCGGCGATCCAGGCTTGAGGCCGGCGGCTCCCCGGTTAGGGCCAGGCCCGCGTGCCGGCCACGATGGTGGCTGTGGAACGGAGCCGGATGGCGCCGCGGTGTTCGTAGCGGCCCAGCATGTGGAACACGTCCGCCCGGATCAGGTCCCGGGAATCCCGGTCCGCGCCGGCCAGGCCCGCCCCGACGGTGGTCGCGATCTCCGTCATGAACTCCCAGTAGAGATCCGGTGAGCCCTGGACCAGGTCTGTGCTGACCTTCTGCTCGCTGACCTCGACCAGCCCTGCTTCCTGAAAGACCCGTGCCATAAACCCCGCTGCGGCGCACCGGAACAGCCCGGGGGCGCCCGTTGCCGGGACCGGCAATTCGGTATGGCGCGCGATCGTCCCGAGGATGAGGGTGGCCCACGGGTTCTCGGCAGCCCGGCCCCAGACGGCGGCACTGATCCGCGAACCCGGCCTGGCGACGCGGACCATTTCATCCACCGCGCCGGAAACACTGGGGAAGAACATCAAACCGAAGCGGCAGAGGACGGCATCGAAGGTGGCATCCTCGAACGGAAGAGCGGCGGCGTCGCCCACCCTGGTGGCCACGTTCGGCAGCCCGCGGGACGCCGCCTTCTCGGCCGCGACCCGGAGCATGCCCTCTGAGAGGTCCAGCAGGACGACGCTGCCGCGCGGGGCAAGGGTTGCCGCGGTGAGGCCCGGCTCGCCGGTTCCGGAGGCGACGTCGAGGACGGTGGAGTCCGGGCGGAGCCGTGCCTCCTGGAGGACGGCGTCGCCGAACGGTGCGTGCCAGCCGAGCACTTCGGCGTCCCATTTCCGCCAGCCAGCGGAGAACTCGTCCCAGGTGCTCCGCTGCTGATCCCGGATCCGCTCTGCTGAGGCTGTCATGGTTCTCCCTGGCCGGTCCGGGCCCTCCCCCACCACTCAGTGTCCTCCCACCACCCTGCGGTAGCAATGCTTCCCGGGCAGTACGATTAACGGCATGTCTACCCCCGAAAACCCCGGCACCGCAGGCGAGCAGCATGTCCCCGAACGGCGCCAGGTCACGGTGCGCCGCGCCCCGAAATACGTGCCGTTCCTGGTCCTCGGCGGGCTCTTGGGCATCGGCGTGGCCGCCGTCCTCGCGTACGGCGTTCCGGGCGATGAAAACTACGACGCCGGCTCCGTGTTCGGTTTCTTCCTGACCCTCTGCGGTGTGGGCGGGGCCATTGTGGGTGGCATTGCCGCGCTGATCCTGGACCGCCTGAGCGTCCGCCGGGCGGAGCGCGCCGTCGTCGAGTCCGTTCCCGATTCGGTGCCCGAGCCGGAGGACCAGCAGGGGGCGTGAGCCGGCCCGAGGTCATAATCCGGCGCCCGGGAAAGTCCCGCCGCACAACGTGAGATAATCGACCAGTGGCACGCGGCGATGGAAAACTTTCTCATGATCTTCTCTCTGGCGAAAAAGGCCCCCAGGATGCTTGTGGCGTCTTCGGGGTCTGGGCTCCCGGCGAAGAGGTTGCAAAACTCACCTATTACGGGCTGTATGCACTGCAGCACCGCGGTCAGGAGTCCGCTGGCATAGCAACCAGCGACGGCACCCGGATCAACGTCTACAAGGACATGGGCCTCGTCTCCCAGGTCTTCGATGAGACCACGCTCAACACCCTGACCGGGCACCTGGCGGTAGGCCACTGCCGGTATTCCACCACCGGCGCGAGCCATTGGGCCAATGCGCAGCCGACCCTGGGCGCCACCGCCACCGGGACCGTGGCCCTCGCCCATAACGGCAACCTGACGAACACCGCCGAGCTCAAAGCCATGATCGTGGACCGCAACGGCGGCCACCTGAGCGGGGAAATGAAGCAGGGCAACACCTCGGACACGGCTTTGGTCACCGCCCTGCTGGAGGGCGAAGAGGGCAAGACGCTGGAACAGACCGCCCTGGAGCTGCTGCCCAAAATCAAGGGCGGCTTCTGCTTCGTCTTCATGGATGAAGGCACCCTCTATGCGGCCCGCGACACGTACGGCATCCGCCCGCTGTGCCTGGGCCGGCTGGAGCGCGGCTGGGTGGTCGCCTCCGAGCAGTCCGCCCTCGCCACGGTGGGAGCCAGCTTCATCCGCGAAATCGAACCCGGCGAATTCATCGCGATCGACGAGGACGGCGTCCGGTCCCAGCGTTTCGCCGAGGCGACGCCGGCCGGCTGCGTCTTTGAATACGTCTACCTCGCCCGCCCGGACGCCTCCATTGCCGGCCGGTCCGTATACGAATCCCGCGTCGAAATGGGCCGCCAGCTGGCCCGGGAAAACACCCAGGAAGCGGACATCGTCATCCCGGTCCCGGAGTCCGGGACCCCCGCCGCCGTGGGATACGCCGAGGAATCCGGCATCCCCTTCGCGCACGGCTTCGTCAAGAACGCCTACGTGGGCCGGACGTTCATCCAGCCGTCCCAGACACTCCGCCAGCTGGGGATCCGGCTCAAGCTCAACGCGCTGGAATCCGTGATCCGCGGCAAGCGCGTGGTGGTGGTGGACGACTCGATCGTGCGCGGCAACACCCAGCGGGCCATCGTCCGGATGCTCCGCGAAGCCGGCGCCGCCTCCGTCCACGTCAAGATCTCCTCCCCGCCGGTGAAGTGGCCGTGTTTCTACGGCATCGACTTCGCGTCCCGCGCCGAGCTGATCGCCAACGGCGCCACCATCAATGAGATCTCCCAGGCCATCGGCGCGGACTCGCTGGCGTACATCTCCGAGGACGGCATGATCGGTGCCACCCGTCAGCCGCGTGAACGCCTCTGTACCGCCTGCTTCACCGGCAACTACCCGATCGAGCTTCCGGGCGCCGACAAGCTTGGCAAGAACCTGCTCGAGCGCACCGATCTCGGCGGTCTTCCGCCTGTCCCGGCCGGCGCCGCCGGCCCGACGCCTGCGACCGCGGGCCCCGAAGCGGTGGCTGTCGGCGTGGAGCCCGGCACCTCGCTGACGGAGGACCCTGCCGCCAAGCCTGGCGCCACCGGGTGCGATCCCGGACCGGATGCCGAATTCGAAGCCCTGCTCACCGACGACGATCGCATTGATCGCTCCATTGCCGCCGACAAGAAAGACCCCGCATGACTCCCGCATCCCCGGCCGCTGACATGAACGCCGCCCAGAACGCCGTCGGCATCACCTACGCCTCCGCCGGCGTCGACGTCGAAGCGGGAGACCGCGCCGTCGAACTCATGAAGGACGCCATCAAGGCGACCCACAACTCCTCGGTAGTGGGCGGCGTCGGCGGCTTCGCGGGACTTTACGACGTCTCGAAACTGCTCACCTACAAGCGCCCGCTGCTCGCGACGTCCACCGACGGCGTCGGTACCAAAGTGGCCATCGCCCAGGCCATGGACATCCACGACACCATCGGTTTCGACCTGGTCGGCATGGTGGTCGATGACATCGTGGTGGTGGGCGCCGAGCCGCTGTACATGACCGATTACATCGCCTGCGGCAAGGTGGTTCCGGAGCGCATCGCCGACATTGTCCGCGGCATCGCAGCCGCCTGTTCCGTTGCGGGGACAGCCCTGGTGGGCGGCGAGACCGCCGAGCACCCGGGCCTGCTGGGCGAGCACGAGTATGACGTCGCCGGTGCCGCCACCGGTGTTGTCGAAGCCGACCAGCTCCTCGGCCCGGACCGCGTCCGCGCCGGTGACGTGGTGATCGGCATGGCCTCCTCCGGGCTGCACTCCAACGGCTACTCCCTGGTCCGCCGCGTCATCAACCACGCCGGCTGGGCACTGGACCGGCACGTCTCCGAATTCAGCCGCACGCTCGGTGAGGAACTCCTGGAACCGACCCGGGTCTACGCCGCCGACTGCCTGGACCTGGCCCGTACCTTCCCGGTTAACGGCTCCGCAGCCGGCCAGGCCGTGCACGGCTTCAGCCACGTCACAGGCGGCGGCCTCGCTGCCAACCTGGCCCGCGTCCTCCCGCAGGGCCTGCTGGCCACCGTGGACCGCGCCACCTGGGAACTGCCGGCCATCTTCCGGCTCGTCGCCGAGCTGGGCAACGTTCCGCTGGTTGACCTGGAGCGCACGCTGAACCTGGGCGTCGGCATGGTGGCGATTGTGTCCCCCGAAGCCGCCGATGCCGCGGTGAACCGCCTCACCGAACGCGGGTTGCCGGCCTGGGTCATGGGTACCGTGGAGGACAACTCCGATGCAGTCCTCAAGTCCGGCCCGGACTACGTGCAGGGCGCCAAGGGCGTGGATGGCGGCGCCGTCCGACTGGTCAACGCCTACGCCTGACTTCCCGGCACAGCCTCGTCGAGGGCTCCCCATCGGTTCCTCGCCTCGCAGGCTCGGCCAGGGAAACCTGCGGCGTGGGACCGCGTCCGTTTCGCAGCGTCAAATCGGCACTCGCGGAGCCCTCGATCTGGTTAAGGCTGCGGAACGCTACACCTCCAGGACGCTGAACACGCCGCCCTGGGGATCCGCCAGGGTGGCGATGGCGCCGGCTTCGTCCACCTCGTCCGGTTCGATCAGGACCACGCCCCCGGCGGCCACGGCCGCTGCGACCGCGTCCCCGACGCTGGCTGCCCCGAAGTAGACCTGCCACCCCGGGCTGAGGGCGCCCTGCGCCTCCGCCGGAACCGCGGCGACCCCGGCCACCTCCGCTCCGTCCACCATGAGCGTGGAGTACCGGCCGCCGTCGTCCTGCGGGTATTCGGTGACCTCGTGCCCGAAGACCTCCTGGAAGAAGGCGACGGCGGGCTGCGGCTCGGGCGTCAGCAGTTCGGCCCACGCCAGCGAACCGGGCTCGCCGCTGCGGGCCGTGCCGAAATGGCTTCCGGCCTGCCAGGCACCGGTGCTGCCGCCTCCGGGCGGGGCGAAGAAGATCATGACGCCGGAATCGCCCACCGGCTCGGGGCCGAACTCGAGTGCTCCGCCGGCATCCACAACGGCGGCCGCGAGGTCCCGGGCGTCGGCGGAGGCAAGATACACGTTCCACTGCCCGGGCGCCCCGGCGGACTGTTGCTGCGGATTCTGCGGCGCAATCACCGTGACCAGGTCCCCACCCAGGTACGCCTGCGCGTAGCTCCGCCCGTCCGGGGTGGGCAGGTCCTTGAAACGCCAGCCAAAGACTGCGGAGTAGAACTCCTTGGCCGCCGCGACGTCTCTGGTCTGAAGATCCGTCCAGCAGACCTCGCCTTCGGTGAATCCCGTGCGAATGGTCATGGCAGTCCTTCCGGAACGTTCCTGATGCGGAGCCGGGGAAACCGGCAGCTTCAACCTAGCCCTGCAGGCGGGCTGGGAACAACCGCGGCACCTGGCCGGCCGGAAAGCGGGGCAGCAGAAAACCCGCCGTCCTCCCCCGCGAAGGGGCGGCCGGCGGGCCTGAAATCATGTGGCCGGCATTCCGCTAGCGGAAGGGCATGCCGGGAAGAAGTATCGACTAACTTATCCGACGGGTATGAACCTCGTCGTCGTCCTCTTCCACATCGTCCGCGTACTTATCAACATAGGCCGAATAATCCGGCTCTACAGGCTCACTCGAGAAACGACTCGGCGCACGAACCTCAGAACTCTTCAACTCGCGCTGGAGGGCTGTGTAGTCAGTGTTCGGGGAGTAGTACTTGATGTCCCGAGCCTGCTTGGTAGCTTTTGCCTTTTGACGGCCGCGCCCCATGGCGTGACCCCCTTTTTGTACTCGGACCGGAGGTGGTCACCATTGGCGTTAGTGAGGCCCCGGAATGTTTGGTCAGTTTGTCGTACACCTAGATTACATGCTTTCAGGGGGAACTGCTCCCCGCGGCGGCGGCCGTGGACGATGTAGCCTGCGCCCCCGCCCCGAACGGGCCCCCGCCGGCAAGCAGGCCGCCCGGCATCTTGGATAGAGTTCCGTAGTGGGTTGCCGGAAACGGACCCCCGCCCGGGCGTCCAGCCCCGGCTCAGAAGCACGGAAGTGGAGAAGTCCCAGTGACCGAAGAGAACGACAGCCCCGGCGACGCCGGGACGCCTGGGATTCACCCTGCAGCAGCAAGCGGCGACCGGTCCGCCCCCGCCGTTCCGGCCGGCGCCCCCTTGGTTCCCCCGCAACCAGCGACGCCGCCGCACCCGTCGACGCCGCCAATGCCGGCGGTCCCGGACGCTGCTCCATCCACGGCGATGGACCCGGGCGGCCGGGTCCGTCGTCAGACGTCCGTGAAGATCGCCGCCGCCGTGGCCGCCGCAGTCGTCGTGGCCGGTCTGCTGATCTGGTGGCTGGTCTCCATGAATGGCGGCACCCAGCCGCCCGCCGCTGACACATCCGCCACCGCTCCGGCGTCGTCCGAGCCTGCGAGCCGGGGACCGCTTCCGCTGGAAAGTGTGGGCCCCCTCGACTTCCGGCTCGGCGACTGCTTCAAGGATTTCGACGCCGAAGCGCCCACGTCCACGGTGGTCGACTGCTCCGCTGGCCATTCGGCCCAGCTGGTCGCGGCCGAGCACTACGGCGACGGCGACTCCTATCCCGGCCGGGACCCGCTCAAGCAGAAGGCCCTGGATGCGTGCAAGGCAGCGCCGCTGACGGAGAAGCAGGCCGACTACGTGCTGAGCTACAAACTGGCCTACCCGAGCTCCACAAGTTGGGACAAGGGTGACCGCCGCGTGGATTGCCATGTCACCGCCGACACCGGAAACGTCATCGTGGAATCTCTGATCCCCTAGGGATTTGCCGACGGAACTGCCAGCCGGAGCGTTGCCCGGCTGGCAGTTGTCTTGGTATTGGCCTGGCGCCCGGGGGCGTTATTCCTTGCGGCGGACGGAGAGTCCGCTGCCGGTGGAGGCGCCGCCGTCGGGCCGGCCGGTGGCGTTCGTCCCGCCCATGGTGAGTTCGATGAGGTCCGGGGCGGTGTCCACGAGAACGGTGTCGCCGTCGGTGATCGTCCCGGCCAGGATGGCCTTGGCCAGCCGGTCACCGATTTCCCGCTGCACCAGGCGGCGCAGCGGCCGCGCACCGTAGGCGGGGTCGAAGCCGGTCACTGCGAGCCACGCGCGGGCCCCTTCGGTCACTTCGAGGTTGAGGCGGCGGCCCTTGAGGCGTTCACCAAGTTCCTTGACCTGCAGCTCCACGATCCGGGACAGTTCCTCCACGGTCAGCGGGTCGAACAGCACCACTTCATCGAGCCGGTTCAGGAACTCGGGCTTGAAGGAGGCGTGCACGGTGGCCATGACGGCGTCCCGCTTGGCGTTCGCATCCAGGGACGGGTCCACGAGGAACTGGCTGCCCAGGTTCGAGGTCAGCACCAGGATCACGTTGCGGAAGTCCACGGTGCGGCCCTGGCCGTCGGTGAGGCGGCCGTCGTCGAGCACCTGCAGCAGGATGTCGAACACCTCGGGGTGGGCTTTCTCCACCTCGTCGAGCAGGAGCACGGAGTACGGGCGGCGGCGGACCGCCTCGGTCAGCTGGCCGCCCTCCTCGTAGCCCACGTAGCCGGGGGGCGCCCCGACGAGGCGGGCGACGGAGTGCTTCTCCGAGTACTCGGACATGTCGATGCGCACCATGGCGCGTTCATCGTCGAAGAGGAAGTCGGCCAGCGCCTTCGCCAGTTCGGTCTTGCCGACGCCGGTGGGGCCCAGGAACAGGAAGGACCCGGTGGGCCGGTTGGGGTCGCTGATCCCGGCGCGGGCACGGCGGACTGCATCGGAGACGGCGGTAACGGCCTTGGACTGGCCGATGAGCCGCTCGCCCAGCACGTGTTCCATGTCCAGGAGCTTTTGGCTCTCCCCCTGCAACATCCGCCCGGCCGGGATGCCGGTCCAGGCCGAAATCACCTCGGCGATGTCGTCTGCGGTGACTTCCTCGGCCACCATGAGGTCCTGTTTGGCGCCGCCGCCGGCAACCCGGGCCGACTCGGCCTCCGCGGCTTCGTTGAGTTCCCGTTCCAGGGCGGGAAGTTCGCCGTACAGAATCCGGGAGGCAGCCTCGAGGTCGCCCTCGCGCTGGAATTTTTCGGCGGCGGAGCGCAGTTCGTCAATCCTCGCCTTGAGGTCGCCGACCCGGTTCAGTCCTGCCTTCTCGGCCTCCCAGCGGGCGTTGAGACCGGCCAGCTCTTCCTTCTTATCGGCCATATCGGACCGGATGGCGGCGAGCCGTTCCACCGATGCCGGATCCATCTCATTGGCCAGAGCGAGTTCTTCCATGGTCAGACGGTCCACCGAGCGGCGCAGCTGGTCGATTTCCTCCGGCGCGGAATCGATCTCCATGCGCAGCCGGGAGGCGGCCTCGTCCACGAGGTCGATCGCCTTGTCCGGCAGCTGCCGGCCGGAGATGTATCGGTTGGAGAGGGTGGCCGCGGCCACCAGGGCGGAGTCGGCAATGGCTACCTTGTGGTGCGCCTCGTAGCGTTCCTTGAGCCCGCGCAGAATGCCGATGGTGTCCTCGACGCTGGGTTCGCCGACGAAGACCTGCTGGAACCGGCGTTCCAGGGCCGGGTCCTTCTCGATGTTTTCGCGGTACTCGTCCAGGGTGGTGGCGCCGATCAGCCGAAGCTCGCCGCGGGCCAGCATGGGCTTGAGCATGTTGCCGGCGTCCATGGAGCTGTCCCCGGACGCGCCGGCACCCACTACGGTGTGGATCTCGTCAATGAACGTGACGATCTGGCCGTCGGAGCCTTTGATTTCCTCCAGGACGGCCTTGAGTCGTTCCTCGAATTCACCGCGGTACTTGGCGCCGGCCACCATGGACGCAAGGTCCAGGGCAATCAGCGTCTTGCCGCGCAGGCTTTCGGGGACGTCGCCGGCGACGATGCGCTGGGCGAGGCCTTCGACGACGGCGGTCTTGCCGACGCCCGGTTCACCGATGATCACGGGGTTGTTCTTGGTCCGGCGGCTCAGCACCTGGATGATCCGGCGGATCTCGGCGTCGCGGCCGATCACCGGGTCCAGTTTGCCGGAACGGGCGATCGCGGTGAGGTCGGTACCGTACTTCTCGAGCGCCTGGAAACTGTTTTCAGGATCGGCGTTGTCCACCTTGCGGTCTCCGCGGACGCCGGGCAGGGCCGCGAGCATGGCCTCGTGGGAGGCGCCGGCGTCGCGCATCAGCTTGCCCACGGCGTCGCTTCCGGACGCGAGACCCAGGAGGAGGTGTTCGGTGGAGACGAACGAGTCGCCGAGCCGGTCGGCCTCGTTCTGGGCATTCTTGATCGCCTGCAGGGCTGTGCGGGACAGCTGCGGCTGCTGTACAGAGCTACCGGAGGTTGACGGCAGGGCCTTGATGGCGGTGCTGGCCTGGACGCTGACGGAATCCGGGTCCGCGCCGGTGGCACGGAGGAGTGCGACGGCGACGCCCTCGCGCTGGTCCATCAGCGCCTTGAGCAAATGGGCGGGTTCGAGCTGGGGGTTGCCGGCCGTCGAGGCATTCATGGCGGCTGCCGCAAGAGCCTCCTGGCTCTTGGTGGTGAATTTCGCGTCCAAAGAGAGCTCCTTCCGGGAACATGCGGATACTAGAGTTGAGTCTACTCCGCTCAACTCTGCGTTCGGTTCCTTTGGTTCCATGTTTGCCCACGGCGAAACGGGTGTCTAGGGCCGGAGGCCCCGCAGCCGCGTTCCGGCGAGCCGGCGCGGACACGCCCTGATGGACATGCCCGTTGCCCGCGCAGGCCACTGGGCATAATCCGCATATGTCCATCCGCCTGCGCCCGGAATGGGCATGCCCGTGAGGTGCAGGGCCCTTAAACCTCTTCGACGGTCGGCTCCCCCAAGGAGCCGACCGTCGAATGATGGGCCTGGTCCGATGTCGGCGGAGCTGGCCTGCGGAGCGACCGAGGAGGCGCTCCTGCGTGATTTTCACTGTAACGTCATTCTGTCACAGGTATGACAACTCTGTCACGTACTTTTCTCGGTGTTTCGCATGGGTAGTCTTCTCGCATGGATGAAACAGCACCAGCGCAGCACACCACCCGGTCCGTGTTCCTGGACAAGGAGCATCCCGCCGCATGGCGGGCCCTCAACGGGTTGGGGCTGAAAGCGAAAGAGGCCGCAGACGAGGCCGGCCTGGACCGGACGCTGATTGAACTGCTCAATGTCCGCATCTCACAGATCAATGGCTGCGCATATTGCCTGGACCTGCACGTGGGCGACGCCGTCAAGAACGGTGAATCAGCCCAGCGCCTCGCCGTCCTCCCGGCCTGGCGCGACACTGCCCTCTTCACCGAGAAGGAACGCGCCGCCCTGACCCTGGCCGAGGCCATCACCAACATCTCCGACGCCGGCGCCCGTGAACACGAGGGTGCCGCGGCCCGGAAACACCTCAGCGAGGTGGAGTTCTCCGCCATCAGCTGGCTGGTGATCACTATGAACGCCTTCAACCGCGTCTCAATCGTCAGCCAGCACCCCGTCCGCAAGGACCGTGGGTAACTTGCCCGGGCCGGGCCGGCGACGCGGCGAGGCCCGGGCTTACGGCGAGCACGCCAGTGGGCGCCGCGCACGTGTCCTGGTAACGGGCATTCCCTTCCTGACGCCGTCACGCCGGTGGCCGGCCAGGTGCCGCCCGGCCCTGACGCCGTCAGGCCGGATAGATGGCCACGGCCGCCGCTTTGACCACAAAGTAGACCACCAGCCCCGGCGCCAGACCCAGATCCGCTGAGGCGGCCGGGGTAACGTCCGCGGACAGCTCGCCGGCGCGGACCCGGATTTGGTCGCCGTGCGGTTCCAGGTCCGTGACCGTGACGCGGAAGGAGTTCCGCGGGCTGCCGTGCGCCTCGGTCAGGAACACGGACACGGCCGACGGCGGGAAGGCTGCCACGCCGGGTTGTCCGGCGGTCAGCGGCGCGTCGTGCTGGCCGGCGAAGTCCAGGCCCCCAGCCGACCGGATTCCGGCGGGTGTCACCGTCCCAGCGACGAGGTTCAGCCCCGCCAGGCCCGCGGCGAAGCGGCTGCGCGGCCGCCGGAGGACGTCACGGGTGGGGCCGTCCTCGGTAATCCGGCCCTCCTCCATCACAATGATCCGGTCCGCGAGCATATAGGCATCCAGCACGTCATGGGTGACGATGATGGCGCGGCGCCCGGCGAGCACCCGTTTGAGCAGCCGCCGCAGCAGCGGGGCCGCGTGGATGTCCAGGGCGGACAAGGGCTCGTCCAGCAGCAGTACGTCCGGATCCACGGCCAGGGCACGGGCCGCAGCCACGCGTTGGGCCTGACCGCCGGACATGTCCCCCGGCCGCCGGTCCGCGAGGTCGGCGGCGTCGACCTCGGCCAGCAAGCGCCGGGCGGTTTCCCGGGCCTCCCGCCTGGGCACCCCGGCGCTGCGTGGCCCGAACGCCACATTCTCCAGCGCACTCAGGTGCGGAAACAGCAGCGGATCCTGCGACAGCAGGGCGGTCCCGCGGCGGTGCGGCGGAGTCCAGGTCTGCGCGCCCCCGCCAAGGTCGAACAGCACCCGGCCATTCACCTCGGCCCGGCCGGCGTCCGGGCGGAGCAGCCCCGCGATCACACCGAGCAGCGTCGACTTTCCCGCCCCGTTCGGGCCGAGTACGGCGACCGTCTCGCCCGGCGCCAGACTCAGCGAGACCTCAAAGCGGCGGGCAGCAAGGGCGGCGTCGAACGTGAACGTCAAGACGCCACCCGCCCCGGCGTGCCCGCGCCCGGGCCGGCGATATTGCCCGACACGGAAGGCCCGGAACCCCGGTAGGAGAGCCCGACGACGACGACCGCCACCACGACCAGCAGCAGCGACAGCGCAACGGCGGCGTCGGCGTCGGTCTCGCGCTGCAGGTAGATTTCCAGCGGAAGCGTACGGGTGACGCCCTGGAGACTTCCCGCGAAAGTCAGCGTGGCGCCGAACTCACCCAGACTCCTCGCGAAGGACAGCACAGCACCGGAAGCGAGGCCCGGCAGGACCAGCGGCAGGGTCACGCGGCGCAGCACCGTGCTAGGCCGCGCACCGAGGGTTGCGGCCACGGCTTCATACCGGCTACCTGCCGAGCGGAGCGAGCCCTCGAGGCTGACGACCAGGAACGGCAGGGCCACGAAGGTCTGGGCGAGGATGACCGCCGTCGTGGAAAACGCGATCTGGATGCCGGCGATTTCAAGGCTCCTGCCCAGGAGGCCCTGGCGGCCGAAGGCGTACAGCAGCGCGATGCCGCCCACCACCGGGGGCAGAACCAGCGGCAACAGAATGAAGGAGCGCAGCAGCCGCTGGCCCGGGAAGTCACCGCGGGCCAGGACCAGCGCCAGCGGCACTCCGAGCAGCACGCACAGGACCGTGCTCGTGGCCGCTGTGCGCAGGCTCAGCCCCAGTGCGGTGAGGGACGACTCGGAGGTGACCAGCGGGATGAAGTCCGGCCAGTTGACCCTGGCCACCATGGCCGCGAGCGGGAGCAGCACCAGCATGGCCCCGACGGCGGCCATGGCGACGACCCAGCGCGGAATTCCGCTGTAAGCCCTGTCCTTTCGCCCTTTCATGCGGCCCTACGGGGTTCCGAAGCCGGCGCCACGGAGCACCTTCTGGCCCTCGGGGCCGGTGACCGTGGCAATGAAAGCCGCAGCCAGGTCTTTGTTCCTGCCGGTCCGCATGGCCGCGATGGGGTAGGTGTTCACGGCCTTGGCCGACTCGGCGAACGGGATCTCCCGCACCTTGTCCCCGGCGGTCTTGACGTCCGTGACGTAGACCAGTCCGGCGTCGGCCTCCCCCGACATGACTTTGCCCAAAACGTCGGTGACGGACGATTCCTCACTCACCGGCGTCAATGTCACGCCGGTTTCCTTCTGGACGGCAGCTGCGGCCGCGCCGCAGGGAACCTGGGCTGCACAGATGACAACCTTTGCCCCGGGCTTCGCGAGATCGGCGAAAGAGGCAACCGACGCCGGGTTGGCCGGGGGCACGGCGATGGTCAGCACGTTGGTGGCAAAGTTCCGGGGGGACCCTTCCACCATCGAGGCGCCGGTGAGCTTGGCCATGTTTGTGGTGTCAGCGGAGGCAAAGACGTCCGCCGGGGCGCCCTGGCTGATCTGGGTAGCGAGGTCGGCGGACCCGGCGAAGCTGAGAGTCACCCTGGTGCCTGGGTTGCCGGCCTCGAACTGTTCGGCGAGGGCAGTTAAGGGCGCCTTGAGGGACGCCGCGGCAAAGATCGTGAGGCTCTTGCCGGCTCCCCCGGAAGCCGGCACGCCGCAGCCGGCCAGGGTTGCGGCCAGTAGTCCCGCCGCCAGCAGCGCGCCCGCCCTCAGGACAGCACTCATACGGCGCCCTTGCCTTTGGGGGTCTCAATGATCACAGTGGTGGCCTTGACGACGGCGGTCGCCACCGAACCGAGTTCCAGCCCCAATTCCCGGACGGCCTCGCTGCTCATCAGCGACACCACCCGGAACGGTCCGCACTGCAGCTCCACCTGGGCCATGACGGTGTCGGCAGTGATGGCCGTGACCAGCCCGACGAAGCGGTTGCGGGCGGAACTGCCCGCCCTGGCCGGGTCATCCGGGAGTTGGGCCTGCTCCCGGGCGAGCCGCGCGAGTTCCAGCCCATCCACGGCGAGGCGCCCGGCGTCATCCCTGTGCGGGGTCAGGCTCCCGTTCTCGGTCCAGCGCCGGATGGTGTCATCACTGACGCCCAGCAGCCGGGCGGCTTCGGAGACGCGAATATTAGGCATACGGACACTCTAGTCCGCATTTGCGGCGGCTGACCGTCTTTTGGTCCGCACCTCGGAAAAGCCACGACTTTCCCGAGCTTACTTTGCGATTCTGCCCACGATCCGGCGGGCCACCAACCGGTCGATTCCCGGCAGATGGGTGGCTTGGATGATCCACTGCCGCAAAAGGCGCTGGGTCCGGTTGGCGGGGAGGAACGATGACGCGGTGCGCCTCCCTGCCGCTTGGGCCTCCCCGACTACGGGGCGCCAGCTTCCCTCGAAGTCGGCGAGCGCCGTGCTGATCCCCTCAGGTGAGGCCACGGGTCCCAGAATGTCCCCCAACAGCGCGGCGCCGGCGATTGCGAGCGAACCGCCCTGGCCCGCGAGGAGCGACACGGCCCCGCACGCGTCTCCCACAAGGACGGTACGTCCCCTCTGCCAGTCCGGCATGAGGATCTGTGCGACGACGTCGTCGTACGGATGCTCGGGGCACAGCTCCAGCAGCCGGTCGACCGCGCTGCCGAGTCCGGCGAACTCGCGCCGCAACCGCCCCCTTGCACTTTCAGGTGACGGATATCCTGGCGCCCTTTCGGCGTCCCGGTAGACCATGAAGACGGCCACCTCGTCCGAACGGAGGCTGTAGAGGCCTGCCATCCGGCCGATGCTGTCGGTGAGGATGAATTTGTTCCGGAAGCGTGCATTGAGGATCGGTTCGGAGACGGTGAAGGCGGCTGCCCGCATGCCCAGGCGGTGCAGATACTCTACTTCGGGGCCGAAGACCTGGTCCCGAACGGCGGAATGGATACCGTCCGCACCCACGAGAACGTCCGCGGCCAGTGCGACGCCCGGCCAACCATCGCAGCTGACCCGGACCCCGGCGTCCCCACCCCGAACTGTTGACACCTGCGCCCCGTAATGGACCCGGACCCGGCCGGCGGGCACGTCGTCGAGCGCAGCCAAAGCGGCGCGCTCCAGGTCGGGGCGCAGCAGGCTCAGGACTTTCCCTCCGGCAAGCCGGGCGAACCGGTCGTAGTCGAGGCTGGACGTCGGGCGCCCTTCCGCGTCGACATACTCGGCCGCCTCGACGCGATAGGCCACCGCTGGCCGAGTCCGGACGACATCCTGCTGGCATTTTGGCCCTTTCCCCCGGGGGAGTCCAGAGCGGTGCTCCCGGCGACGGACCTACCCCGCTAGAGGCAATCGGGCCACACCCCGGGCGCGGAACCCTCCGGCTGTGAGAACGTTAGTAAGCAGCATGACCAATCGAGCGTGGGAGACAGAACAGCATGGGCAGTCCGGAACAGACAACACCCTGGAGCGACAGCCTGGGCCGCGCCAGCATCCGGACCGCGCAGGTCCTCCTGCTGCTGGTCCTGACCGTGGTGGTGGTCTATGCCCTGATCCAGGTCCGGCTCGTGGTGATTCCCGCGCTGCTGGCTCTCATCCTGGCCGCAGCGATCGCGCCTTTGGTCCAATGGCTTCGCCGCCGGGGCTGGCACAGCACCGCCGCCACCTCCGTGTCGTTCGTGGCCCTTCTGCTCGCGTTCGGCGCCGTCATCACCGGCATCGTCTTCGCCGTCCTGAACCAGGCTGACGAGCTGGCCAGCAAGGCCACCCAGGGCTTTGACCGCGTGTATGACTTCATCCGCACCGGCCCGATCCCCATCGATGACCAGCAGATCCAGCAGGCGCGCACCGCGGCCATTGACTTCGCCACCAGCAGCACCGTCGGCGCGGGCGCCATCTCCGGCCTTAGCGCCGCCGGAAACTTCGTCACCGGCGCCCTGCTCATGGCAGTGATCCTGTTCTTCTTCCTCAAAGACGGCGAGCGGATCTGGGCCTTCGCGCTGCGGGCGTTCAAGGGCGAGAAGCTGGTCAAAGCACGCCGGGCCGGGGAGCGGAGCCTGAATGTGCTCGGCGGTTACGTGCGCGGAACCTCGATCGTGGCGCTGGTGGACTCGTTCTTCATCGGCCTGGCGCTGGTGATTATGGGCGTCCCGCTCGCCCTGCCGCTCGCCGCGCTGACGTTCATCGGCGCCTTCATCCCGCTGATCGGCGCCACCCTGGCCGGCATCCTCGCGGCGCTCGTGGCGTTGGTGGCCAACGGTCCGCTCGCGGCCCTGATCGTCATCCTTGTCGTCATCGTCGTCAACCAGCTGGAAGGCAACTTCCTGCAGCCCGTGGTCATGGGCCAGGCGCTCAACGTCCACGCCCTCGTCATCCTGCTGGCGCTCACGGCCGGCACCATCCTCGCCGGCATTATTGGCGCGATCCTCGCCGTTCCCCTCGTGGCAGTGGCTTGGGCCGCCATTAAGGCCTGGAACTCAGAGAACGCCATTACTCCCGGCGTCATCGCGGCGGCGGAGCATGAAACCGAATTGAATGAAAAGGGCGAAGGTGTACGGTCCACTCCGCACCCGGCCCGGGCCCGGCAGGAAGAGCAGTCCGGCACCGCGGATGTGGACGCCCACCAGGGCTGATCAGTAGCCGGAATAAACTTCCTTCATGGCGATTTATGTTGACCCGCCGCTGTGGCCGGCGCACGGAACGCACTTCTCGCACCTCGTCTCGGACACCTCGCTGGAAGAACTGCACGCTTTCGCGGCGGCCTCCGGCGTTCCGGAACGGGCCTTCGACGGCGACCACTACGACGTCGCCGAGGCCAGGTACCACGACCTGATTGCGGCCGGCGCCGTCCCCGTGGAGGGCCGGATTCTGGTCCGAAAGCTCATTGCCAGCGGGCTGCGGATCCCGGCCCGACGGCGCAGCAGCTCCCTCAAGCTCCCGCTGCTGACCCGCTGGAACAACGTTCTGCCGGGCCACGACTCCCTCTTCCTGGACCTGCTGGACCGCTGGGGCGAGGAGCACCGGAAGTACCACGGCCGCACCCACCTTCTGGCGGTCCTTGAGGCCCTCGATCTCCTCGCCGGTCCGGCCGGACCGCCGCGCACGGTGCTG
Source organism: Arthrobacter sp. MP_M4 (assembly GCF_035984855.1). Taxonomy (NCBI): domain Bacteria; kingdom Bacillati; phylum Actinomycetota; class Actinomycetes; order Micrococcales; family Micrococcaceae; genus Arthrobacter; species Arthrobacter sp. MP_M4. Next base: position 26,870 of record NZ_JAXCHX010000008.1, on the reverse strand, counting down.
CTGGCCGCATGGTTCCACGACGCCGTGTACCGCGGCATCGCGGGCCAGGACGAGGAAGAATCTGCCCGGCTCGCCGAGGAGCGGCTGTCCCGGGCCGGGCTTCCCCCGGCCGACGTCGACGACGTGGCCCGCCTGGTGCGGATGACGGCGGACCATCAGCCGGAAACCGGGGACCGCGACGCGGCCCTGCTCAGCGATGCCGACCTGTCCGTGCTGGGCGGGGAACCGGCTGCCTACGCAAGGTATCTGGCCGCCGTCCGGCAGGATTTCGCGCACATCGCCGATGACGACTTCGCCGCCGGACGCGCCGCCGTCGTCCGCCGGCTCCTGCAACTGGACCCGCTATTCCACACCCAGCGGGGCCGGGAACTGTGGCTGGAGCCGGCGCGGCGGAACCTGCGGGCCGAACTCGGTTGAGCGGAGTGCTCCGCCTACGTGCTCAGCCACTCCGGCGCAGGTGTTCGGCAAGCCGGTCGAAGGACTCACGCCAGCCGACGCCGTGACTGTCGCGGTTATCGATCGTGTCGAAGGGACCCTGGAGGAAGGACATCCGGGTGCCGTCGTCGATCTCCTCCAGCTCGAAGGTAACCTCGGTCTCGAAGCCGCGAGTTCCGTCCGGTTTGTCCCAGGCGTGGGTGAAGACCAAGAGGTGGGGCGGTTCGATGTCCGTGTGGACTCCGCTCCACCACAGCTCCTCGCCGGTGCGGTCCTGGACCATGCAGGCGCGGTAAAGGCCGCCGATCTCCGGATCCGCATCGATGCTTCCGCGGGGAGTGTGAAATCCGCGCGGCCCCCACCATGCCGGGGCCTGGTCCGGGTCCGTCAGGGCAGACCACACCCGGGCGATGGGGGCTTGGAATTCACGCGTGATCACCAGCATGAGGTCCTCCGGCGGGGCGGGTAATTTCCCCGGTCCGGCCTGGGCTGGATCTTCCGTGACGGGCTCGGACATGGCTGGATTCCTCCTCTAAAAAGGGTTAGCGGTAGGCCTTGCTGTAGGTAGTGACAAACGGCCTGTCGCTCGGGACGATCTGTTTGCCGAGCGGCATGAGCGAGACCGGAATGAGTTTGAGGTTGGCGATGGCTAACGGGATACCCACAATGGTGATTGCCATCGCGAAGGCGGTGACCACGTGGCCGATCGCGATCCAGATGCCAGCCACAAGCAGCCAGATGACGTTCCCCAGCAGGGAGAACACCCCCGTGCTGCCCGGACGGTCCACCACGGTGCGGCCGAAGGGCCACAGTGCGTAGTTGGCAATCCGGAACGATGCCAGCCCCCACGGGATGGTGACGATGAGCAAGCAGCAGATGATGCCGGCTGCGAAATACCCGATCGCCAACCAAAGTCCACCAAAGAGCAGCCAGATGAGATTGAGGAGTGTCTTCATGGCTTCATTGTCCCCCGCCGGAGACCGATCCGCTCTAGGGGTTCACCCTGAAGAATTTGCGAAAAATGTCCTGTGACGCGGACCGGCGGCGGGGAGCTTTGCGAACACGGGCGCGGGCATGATACTTGGACCATGCCCGCAATCCCGAAGCTTGCCCTGATGATCGTCCGCGTCCCCGTGGGCGCAGTCACCGCGCCGCCCGCGCGCCGCCCGCGCGTCAGCCACTGACGCCGCGGCCCGCACACGCAGATGGCATCCGTCGCGGACCTGCTCGGCCCCATTCTCGAAGTCATGACGTGGGTGGGTTTCGTCCTGGGCCTGCCGCTGCTGGCGTGGGGCTGGATCGCCCGGCGGCGCCGGTGCGAGTGGACCCGGACCACCGGCACAGTGATCAGCGCCGGCGGGTTCACCGGTTACAGCTGGACTGACCACTACGACGCCGACCACCGGTCGCTGCTGCCGTCCGCCGAGTCGGGCGGGCTAGTGGTCGGGACCGACGTCGACCTCTTCTACGACGTATGCCATCCGTCCCGCTGGGGGCGGACCCCGCCCAAGCACGACAACGCCGCCTGGACCCTGGGGTGGATCCTCGCTGGTGTGGGCATCCTGTCCACGGTAGGCGGCTTCGTGCTGCTGCTTTTCTAGGATCGCCCGAGCCTGCGGCCGACAGAAACGCGCGGCTGGTGCTGATGCCCGGCGTCCGTTCCAAGGCGTCGATCCTGTCTCAGTGCCATCATCGGCGTCGTCATGGCTACTTCTGCTGAGGCTACGGCCGAGTGCCTGCACGCCGCCCGGAACTGCTCAAAGTTCCGGTGGCTGAGCATTCACCGGCGTCACCCGAACCCGTGTAGTGCGCAGACCGTCCATCGCGACCACAGTCAACAGGTGCCCCGGCACCTCCACCCGGTCCCCCGTATGGGGCAGGCGGCCGAGGCGGTCCATGACAAAGCCGGCGACTGTCTCATAATGTCCCTCCGGCAGCACGATTCCGGTCGCTGACTCAAACTCCTGCAGAATCAGGCCGCCGTCGACGTCGGTAGATCCATTGACCACGCTGACGCGATCCTCGTGGTCGGCCCCGGTGTCGTACTCATCGTAGATTTCGCCCACCAGCTCCTCGACCAGATCTTCCAAGGTGACAATGCCATCCGTGCCCCCATATTCATCAACCACCAGCGCTATGTGATGACCCTCCCGGCGCATTCTCGCCAGCGAAGGCAGCACCCTGTTCGTTCCCGGCAGCGGGAGAATCTCACGAACAATTTCCTTCACCGTTCCTTCGTGATGCTCCTCGCCCAGGGGCATCAAATCACGAATGTGGATATAACCGAGGACGTCATCCGCGGTCCGGCCAATCACGGGATAGCGCGAGAACGGACCGTCCCTGACCATGCTGCGTGCGGCCGCAATACTCACTTCGCCACTGATGAAAGTAACCTCCCGGCGAGGACGCATGACTTCCTGCAGGGAACGGTCCGCGGCCCCGAACACATCAGTCAGGATGCTTCGACTATGTTCTTCCAGCATGTCGCTCTCCGCTACCATGTCCCAAAGTTCCTCAGAGCTGACACTGTCCCGGCTGGCGTGGGGATCCCCGCCCAAGAGCTTCACCAACGCATCGGTTGAAGCAGACAACATCCAGATGACCGGCCGCATAACCTGCGAAAAGATGATCAGCGGAGGGGCCAGAACCTTCGTGAAGCCAACCGCACTCTGCATCGCCAACCTTTTCGGGACCAGCTCACCCAGCACCAGGGACAGATATGCCACCAGCAACGTCATCCCGATAAAGGACACCGGCTCTGCCGCGACGCCCAACCCCAACCTTTCCAGGAGCGGTTCTATATCGGGTGCAATCGTGGAAGCACCGTAGGCGGCCGAGAAAAAGCCAGAAAGCGTCACCCCAATCTGGACAGCCGAGAGGAATCGATTGGGGCTCCGGGCCAAAGCGGCAGTCCTTGCACCGCCGTTCCCGCCCTTCTCTATCTGACGCACCTGGCTCTCGCGAAGGGACACCAACGCCATCTCCGTGCCGGCGAATACCCCGCCTAACAACACGAAAAAAAGAACCAACAAAAAATTGACCAAGGTGCCGCTGTCCATGAACTGACCATACCGACACCACGTCTAGCTGGCAGCCAGACTGGCGTGGCGGAGCCGGCGGACTTCAACGCCACGCTGAAAAGTCCTACCCACAGCCTCCACCGCTTCATGGGCCAAATGCACCCGCGGTATTTCCCTCATCGTCCCGGCAGACGGCGGGCGAGTCCGGTCGCCTGGGTGACCCGCGGCCATTGTCGGAACGGGTGAAATGTGTTGCACTTGTATTGGAGGGGAGTATCCCCTGAATGTTCCGTCGTCAGTACGGCCGACCCTGAGCGGCCCGGTGGGACAGGTCCCTTGGGACCGGGAAAGACCTCCAGTTGGGTTGAACTGACTGGAAGCGGATTCCTGATGAATGTTCCTTTTTGGGCCTGGTTGGCCGTTGTTGCTTTTATCGTTCTGATGCTGGCCGTGGACCTGTTCGCGCACCGCAGGGCGCACGTGATCCGTGTCCGTGAGGCGGCCTTATGGTCAGCTGTCTGGGTTGCCTTCGGAGTAGGTTTCGGGGCCCTGATCTGGCAGATCTACGGCGCGGAGTTTGGCCAGCAATACTTCGCCGGATACCTGATCGAGAAATCCCTGGCCGTGGACAACGTGTTCATCTGGGCGATCATCTTCACCTACTTCGCCGTACCCCGCGAATACCAGCACCGGGTGCTATTCTTCGGCGTCCTGGGCGCCCTGATCTTCCGTGGCGTCTTCATCGGGGCGGGCGCCGTCATCATCGCCAGCGCCGAGTGGGTGCTGTACATCTTCGCGGCGTTCCTGCTCCTCACCGGCTACCGGATGATCCGCCACCGCAACGACATGCTTGACCCGGAAAAGTCCCGGGCCCTGAAACTCTTCCGCCGGCACGTGCCCATGACGGATGACTTCCACGGCCAGCGTTTCGTGATCCGCAGGAACGGCGTCCTGCTGGCCACCCCGCTGCTTGCGGTGCTGGTCCTCATCGAGGTCACCGACATCATCTTCGCCGTGGACTCCATCCCCGCGATCTTCGCCGTCACCGACGAAGTGTTCCTGGTCTTCACCGCCAACGCCTTCGCCATCCTGGGCCTCCGTGCCATGTACTTCCTGCTCGCTGACATGATCCACCGCTTCATCTACCTCAAGATCGGACTCGCGCTCGTCCTCATCTGGGTCGGCATCAAAATGCTCCTCAAAATCGACATCTACTACATCCCCACACCGATCTCCCTGGGAGTCATCGCCGCCATACTCGGTGTGTCCATCGGCGTAAGTCTTTGGGCCACCCGCGGCCAGGAACGCAGGGCGCCCGAGGCCCCGGCCAGCCCTCCGTTCGGAACCGCAACACCTGTGGAAATCGCGGCCCTGGAACCACTATGGGGCAAACCCCGCGGCACGAAAGCCTCGTCAACACGCGAACCGGGCGACGCCGGGAAATCCGGTGCGGACCCGCACTCACCTGCAAAGGGTGACGCACGTGAAAAATGAACCATTCCGCCCGGTGGCGGCACTGATACTTGACGGGGCAGGGGCCCCTGCGACTGCGCGGCGCGGAGCAAAAACCACGGCGCACCAGGTAAGGGCCCGCACCGGACGGTGGCGCCCCATTCCTGCGGCCGGGTCAGGGCCGGGGATCGGTGGATTTTGCCGCGTATACAAAGTCCCGGACCCTGGCCAGGTCCTTCACGCCGCGGGAGGACTCGACGCCGGAGGAGACGTCCACACCCCACGCGCCGGCCTGCGCGGCGGCGCCGGAAACGTTGGCGGGATCCAGGCCGCCGGCCAACAGCCACTTGCGTCCGGTGAGTCCCTTAGCGCGGACCGAGGCGTAGTCCCAGGCCTCGCCGGAGCCGGGGACGGCGGCATCGATCAGGAGCAGGTCCTCGCCCCAATCGGTGAACACCGCGGGGGCGGCGGACATGGTGACGGCGCGGATCAGCTTGAGCCCGGCGTCGTGCACGGCCCGCACGTCCTCCGGGGTGCGGGCGCCGTGGAGCTGGACCCAGTCCAGCCCGGCGTCGCGGGCCAGCGCGACGGCGTCTGCCGCGGCTTCGTCCCGGAAGACGCCGACCGCCAGGAGTCCGGCCGGGACGTGCGCCAGCAATGCCCGGGCCCGCGCTGGCGTCACCTCGCGTTCGCTGCGGGTCAGGACGAAGCCGACGGCGTCCGCCCCCGCCTCCGCGGCGGCCAGGACCGACTCGGGGGTGCTGAGCCCGCATACTTTGACGAACATTCGGCTCCTTCTGCTGTGATGCCTGACTCCGACGTTAGCAAGCCTGTGACCTCCTGGCGTACCCGGCTCCGGTATGACGTTTCCTGCAGATGAGACCGCCCGGAACCTGCCGGCGGCCTGGCCGATAGGGTTGAGCCATGGACATCATCCGCTATGCCGAGCTGAAAGCCCACCCCTGGCGCAAGGGCGGCGGGGTGACCCGAGAAGTGGCCCGCCATTCCTCGGCCACCCAGGACAGCGGAGACAGTCAGGACGGCGCCGGATCATCGGACGGCTGGGACTGGCGGGTGAGCATCGCCGACGTGTCCAAGGCCGGTGAGTTCTCGGCATTCCCCGGCATGGACCGCGTCCTCACTGTGGTGGAGGGCGAGCTGCTGCTGCTGAGCGTTGACGGCGCCGAGCACCCGCTCGAGAAGTACCGGCCGTTCCGGTTCTCCGGCGATGCCGCCGCGGCCGGGGCGCTCCCCACGGGCGACATCCGCGACCTGAACGTCATCACCCGCCGCGACGCATTCAAGGGCTACACCTCCATTATCGAGCTCTCGAAAAAGCGGGCGCATCCGGTGTTCGCGGGCCAGCTCGGCATCCTGCTGCAGGGCCAGGCCGCGGTGGCGCCCGGGGGAACGGCCGGTGCCGAACCGACGACCCTGGAACGCTACGACGCCGTCGTCGGTTCGGACACGGCCTCCCCCGAAATCCTTGGCCGCGGCTTCCTGGCAGTCGTATCGATCGATGCGGTCGCGAGCTAAGGTCCCGGAGTTCGCCAGTCCGCAGGGGGCGTTGCTAGGCTGGAATGAAGGCCGCCTTCTCCGTGGCCTCCGGACGACGGATCAGTACCCGGCACGCGACAAGACTGGCCACAGGAGCACTCATGTCGTGGTTGATTCTCATCTTGTCCGGCTCACTCGAAGCGGTGTGGGCCGCCGCCCTGCACCGGACTTCCCAGGTCAGCGGCCGACGCCGGATCAAACCGGCCGCTATTTTCCTCGTGTCCGTTCTGGCGAGTACCGGCGGCCTCGCCATTGCCATGCAGTCCATCCCCACCGGCACCGCCTATGCCGTCTGGGTGGGCGTCGGCGTGGTGCTCACCTCCGCGTACGCGATGGCCACCAAAGTTGAGCCCGCGACCGCCGGCCGGATCCTGCTGCTCGGCGGAATCGTGGCTTGCGTGGCCGGCCTGAAGCTGGTGGCATGATGGCTACCCGAGGTGCCCCCGCGAACACTCTGGCCTGGCTTATTCTGCTCGCGTCCGCCGTCTTGGAAGCAGTCTGGGCCACGGCGCTGGGCCTCTCCGACGGCTTCACTCAACCCGTGCCCACGCTCGTGTTCGCGGTGACCGCGTCGCTGAGCATGGCGGGACTGGGCCTGGCCGTGAAGAGCATTCCCCTCGGCACCGCCTACGCCGTCTGGGTGGGAATCGGCGCGGCATTGACTGTCGGCTGGGCGATGGCGACCGGCGTCGAGCCTGCAAGCCCGCTGAAATTGTTGTTTATCGCCGGAATTGTGGGCTGCGCGGCCGGACTGAAGCTGCTGCCGGCGACGCCGGAGGCACCAGGACCGACGCCGGAATAGCCGCCGGCCCGCCGGGGTTCTTGGCTAGGACGGCACTTCCGGCAGCAACTAGGAGACCCAAGATGACGGCAGCATCAGTCCAGCTCGGTGACGGCCTCAGCGTCAGCCCCCTGGGGTTCGGGGGCATGGCCCTGACCCCGGTATACGGTGACGTGGATCCGGTGGAGGCCCTGGCCACCCTGCACCACGCGGTGAATGCCGGGGTCAGCTTCATCGACACGGCGGACATTTACGGCGGCGGCAGCAACGAGGAGCTGATCGCCAAACTGCTGAAGGAACGCCGCGGCGAGGTACAGCTCGCCAGCAAGTTCGGCCTGGTGGGCAACCCTGCCGCCGGCTACTCCGACATCCGCGGCGACGCGGCCTATGTCCGGGAGGCCGTGGACCGCAGCCTGACCCGCCTGGGAACCGACACCATCGACCTGTATTACATGCACCGCCGCGACCTCCGCGTTCCGATTGTGGAAACCGTGGAGGCCATGGCGGGGCTGGTTCGGGCCGGCAAGGTGCGGCACCTCGGCTTGTCCGAGGTGACGGCCGAGGAGCTCTGGGAAGCCAACAGCGTCCACCCGATCGCCGCTGTCCAGAGCGAGTGGTCCATCTGGAGCCGCGACGTGGAACGCAACGTGGTCCCTGCCGCGGCTGAACTGGGGGTGGGATTTGTGCCCTACTCACCGCTGGGCCGGGGATTCCTCACCGGCACCGTGGACGTTGCGAAGCTGGGCAGCAACGATTTCCGCCGCAACATCCCCCGCTTCGCCGAAGACGCAGTGGACGCCAACCAGGCCGTAGTGGCCGCGGTCAGGGGAGTAGCTGCTGAACTGACTGACGCCGGGCAGACTGCCACACCGGCCCAGGTGGCCTTGGCGTGGCTCCTGGCGCAGGGCCGAAAGCTGGGGCTGCCCGTGGTTCCCATCCCCGGGACCCGCAGAGCAGACCGGATCGACGAGAACCTGGGAGCCCTGACGCTCGACTTCACCCCGGCGCAACTGGCGACGCTCGACGCCGCCGCGGACGCCGTCGTCGGCTCCCGCTCCGCGAACCCCAACTGGGTGTCACAGGGCCGCGAATAGCGTCTTTCGTAGACTGAAACCCATGGACTCGCTTATTTATTCGTTAAGGGACATCACCATCCGCCGGATTTCGGTCAGCGAGATGGATAACAACGTGTATCTGCTCACCGGCAAGGAATCCGGTGCGCAGCTCCTGATCGATGCGGCCGATGATTTGACCGCCATCCAGGGGCTGCTAGCCGACGCGGCCGCAGATACCTCCGCGGCACCGAAGCTGGCACTGATTGCCACCACCCACCAACACTGGGACCACGTCCGCGCGCTGCCGGGTCTGGTGGAGGCAACCGGCGTTAAAACGGCGGCCGGGACCGATGACGCCCCCGGGCTGCCGGTGCCGGTGGATGTGCTGCTGGGTCACGGGGACGCCGGCAACTTCGACGGCTTCGACGTGACAGCAGTCCACCTGCGCGGCCATACCCCGGGGTCGATCGCACTGGTGTACCAGGACCCGGCGGGCCCGGCGCACGTCTTCTCGGGAGATTCGCTCTTCCCCGGCGGAGTGGGCAACACTCAACAGGATCCCCAGCGGTTCGCCCAACTGATCAGCGATGTCAGAGAGCGGCTCTTCGAGGTGTACCCGGATGACACCGTGGTGCACCCCGGCCATGGCAAGCCGACCACCCTCGGTGCGGAACGCCCGCACCTGGAGGAGTGGCGCGCCCGCGGCTGGTAGCCGGCGGTTTTCCGCGGCAGTTCCGGACAGCCGCCGCACTTTCGGACGGCCGCTGCGGGGATCCCCGTAGCGGCCGTCCGTTCGCGTAGCGCGAGCTACTTTGCGTAGCGGAAAACCGAAACCTTAGCGGCTGCGGCGTTCGTTCGAGGCCGGTGCGGACGCGCGGCGGGGGCCGCCGCTGCGTGCCGGACGGCCTTCGCTGGAGCGGCCGTTGCCGCCGCCTGCGTAGGATCCGCCCGAGGTGCCGCCGGTGTTGGAGGACCAAACCGCGGCGTTGGCGCCGGTCTTGCTGCCGCCGCTCTTGGCGCCGGCTGCTGCACGCTGGCCTGTGGCCGGACGACCGCTGCGGGCGCCCCCGGTGGCGCCGCCCGTACGGGGAGCACCGCCTGTGCGCGGTGCGCCGCTGCGGGGTGCGCCGCTGCGGGGAGCCGAGGCGCCCCGGGCGTCGCTGCGCCCTTCGGCAGCGCGTCCGTCAGAGCCGCGGCCGGCCGCGGCACGGCCACCCGCAGCCGGAACATCGTTGCGGTGGGCGCCGTAAGAGGTCGAGCGGGCCCGGGTGCTGCGGCGCTCGGCACGCTCGGCATCCATCCGGTCCTCGTTGCGCTCAATGACGCGGTCCGCGGCGTTGCGTGCGGCGGCCTGGCCTTCGTAGGCCACGGCACGGCGCTCGGCACGCGGAAGATCGGTGCGGGGAGCCTCGGTTCCGACGCGTCCGCGTCCACCACGGCCACCCCGGCCACCCGCAGTGGGTGCCGCCTGGGTGGTGCGGCGGGCGCGCTTGCGCTCTGCGTTGGCGCCGGTGGAGTTGCCGCCGCCCTGGTTGGACTTGGCGGCCAGCAGTGCGGCGCGGGTGCGGGGATCGATCTTGTCGGCCATTTCGCCCACCAGCTCGGCGACCAGCGGCGAGTTGGCGGTGACACGCTCGAAGTTGACGTCGACGCCGGCAGCCTTCATGAGCTTTTTGACGTCCGACTGCTGCTCCGGCAGGGTCAGCGTGACCACGGTGCCGTCGGAACCGGCGCGGGCGGTACGGCCCGAGCGGTGCAGGTAAGCCTTGTGCTCTGTGGGCGGATCCACGTGGATGACCAGCTCGACGTCGTCGACGTGGACGCCGCGGGCTGCGACGTCGGTGGCGACCAGCACGCGGACCTCGCCGGAGGAGAACTCGGCCAGGTTACGGTCACGGGCGTTCTGCGAGAGGTTGCCGTGCAGATCGACGGCGGGGATCCCGGCGTCGGTCAGGGTCTTGGCAAGCTTGCGGGCGTGGTGCTTGGTGCGCAGGAAGAGCACCCGGCGGCCGGAGCCCGAGGCGAGCTCAACGATCAGCTGCTTCTTGACGGTCTGGTCGTTGACCACGAGCACGTGGTGCTCCATGGTGGTGACCGCGGCCTGTGATTCATCCACGGCGTGGGTCAGCGGGTTGGACAGGTAGCGCTGGACGATCTTGTCCACGCCGTTATCCAGGGTGGCGGAGAACAGCATGCGCTGGCCCTGGCTGGGGGTCATGTCCATGAGCTTCTTGACCACCGGGAGGAAACCAAGGTCGGCCATGTGGTCGGCCTCATCCAGAACAGTGATCTCGACGCCCTCGAGGGTCAGGATGCGCTGGCGGATCAGATCCTCCAGGCGGCCCGGGCAGGCGATGACGATGTCAACGCCGGCGCGCAGCGCCTTTTCCTGGCGGGCCTGGGAGATGCCGCCGTAAATCACGGTGGTGTTCAGGCCCATGGCTTTGGCCATCGGCTCGATCGTGGCGTTCAGCTGGGTGGCCAGTTCACGGGTCGGTGCAAGGACCAGACCCATCGGGCGGCCCGGCTTCCGGAAATGCTTCGCTTCCCGCTCAGCGAGTCGTGCTACAAGCGGGATGGCGAAAGCAATGGTCTTGCCGGAGCCGGTGCGGCCGCGGCCCAGGACGTCGCGTCCGGCCAGGGTGTCCGGCAGGGTCTTGACCTGAATGGGGAACGGTTCAACGATCCCCTGGGCGGTGAGGGTGTCGGCGAGAGCCTTAGGCGTGCCGAGGGCAGCAAAAGTAGTCATAAGTTTCAAGGTCTTTCAGGCGGTATCCATACGGATATCGGCCCCCGGCGCCGGTTGGGCCAGGGGTTCGCCGAAGAAAAGTCAGGTGATCAACCGGCCAGCTGCTGAAAAAGCCGGCGGCCAGGACCAAATAGAACGCGTTCATCGACGCAGGATGTGCCTCTCACATGAAAAAGTCCCACTCCTGAAAGGATTCCGATAGGAATCCAGCAGGGGAACCGGTTGATGAACCGGGCTGGTCGTTCAAGACCAAAAGTGGGCATCACTGCACATCAAGTTAGACCAGTCTATCATCTAGCGGAGCCGGGGCCACTTTCGGGTCAGGACCCGAGGCCGGGCGCCTGGAACAGCGGGACGTTCGATGCCGAAGTCCCGCTGGCTGAATACGCCGTGGTTGACGGTGCGGTGGTTGACGGTGCGGTGGTTGACGGTGCGGTGGTTGACGGTGCGGTGGTTGACGGTGCGCTGGGTGACGGTGCACCCGCCAGTTGCATGGCCGGCCGATAGCCGGGACCCTCGGCCCGCAGGATGACCAGCGCCTCCGTGTCGATCAGACGCCGCATGCCCGTCCGTGCATCCACAATCCAAAACAGGTCCGTGGTCCTCACCGTCCGGATGACTTTTCCCCGGTGGAACAATTTGCCGTTATGCCAGGCTTCGATCTCATCCCCCGCCGACAACTCCCCGCTCGAGTGAACCTGCCGCGCGTCCTCCGCAGTCATGGGCTGCTCCTTCCCCGATCCGGATCCACCTCGATGTCATTCCGCTCTCCAGCTCCAGACTCCACCGCCGAGGTTTCGACGGCGTTTCCGGACGGTGATGTTCGTGTGTCGATTTTGCGGCAACTCCTACCTGGCGGTGTCGCCGGCGGCATTCCCCTGCCATGATGTGGAAGGGGACCGCCCAACTGGTGAGGACTACGATGACTGAGCACGAACACTCCGAACAGGACAGCAACGCCAGCGCCGCCCAGGTGTGGGACGAGAAGTACCGCAGCCGGGCCAGAGTCTGGAGCGGCGAGCCGAACCCGCAACTCATAGCGGAGGCCGCGGCCCTTCCCGCTGGCGCAGCCCTGGATCTGGGATGCGGTGAAGGCGCCGACGCCATCTGGCTCGCGAGCCGCGGGTGGACAGTCACCGCCGTCGACGTCTCCGCCGTCGCCCTGGAGCGCGCCGAAGCCCACGCGCGCGACCGCGGCCAGAGCGGGAACATCACCTGGGTCCTGCAGGATCTCGCCACCTGGGTGCCGGAGGAGCTCTTCGACCTGGTGACGGCACAGTTCCTGCATTCCACCGTGATGCCCTGGCAGCAGGCCCTGCAGCTGGCTGCCGCCGCCGTGCGGACCGGGGGAACATTGTTGATTGTGGGCCACCATCCGGACGGGCTCCCGCCGTGGACCGAGCATCACGAGCACGCCCCGGAGCGGTTCTACACAGCCGAAACCCTGGCCCGTGAGCTGGGAATTGAGGCGCCCGAATGGCGGCTCGACGTCGTCGACACCCGGCACCGCAGCGTCACCGGGCCCGACGGCGAGGCCGCCGCCCTGACAGACGCCGTGCTGCGCGCCACCCGCCTCGCCGCGCACTGAGCCTCCCAGCACGATGTGATGCAGCTCAATCCATCGCGACCATGAAGATTTCCCTGCTCGGGGACCGTTTCGCCCGGGCCGCTGACGGCGGCACCGAGGTTTACCCGGCACAACCCCATTAGCAGATCGTCGCAGGCGGGCGACGGCTTCTAAGCCACGGGAGCCGCGGCCCGATGTGACGCCGGACAAGGGGCGACAGCTGAGTGCAGGTTTCTCGACAAATGTCGAGCCGCGCCAGGCGCCGCCGACCGCAGCGACGCCCCCCGGAAACCGGGACCAGCCGGCAGGTCCGACGTCGGGAAAACCGGCCGTCACACCGAGAAAGGCCACTTCCCTCCCGGCCGCGGACCCCTCCTGCACCCCGGCCCTCCCGCGGCCTGCCCGTCCGGCCACCGTCGGGCAGAACCGAGGTGCCGCCGTCGCCCCCGGGCCCGGCCCTCTACGCTTAATGCACACACCACCGTGTTACCCCCATCACACGCCTGATGGATCCGCGCGGCCCCGGCGGGACGTCCTCCGCCCCCGGCCCGCCCGTAACGAGGAAGAAGCTCCATGTCTGAACGTACCTTCACAGCTGCTCCGGCCACCGCGCCGCAGTCCCCCAGCAGCCACGGCCAGGAACCGCACCTCGCCCGCGCCCTGGGCAACCGCCATATCCAATTGCTCGCCATCGGCGGCGCGATTGGCACCGGGCTGTTCATGGGCTCCGGCAAGACCATCTCCCTGGCCGGGCCGTCCGTCATCTTCGTCTACATGATCATCGGCTTCATGCTGTTCTTCGTCATGCGCGCGATGGGCGAGATCCTGCTCTCCAACCTGGAGTACAAGTCCTTCAGCGACTTTGCGGGCGACCTCCTGGGGCCCTGGGCCGGGTTCGTCACCGGCTGGTCCTACTGGTTCTTCTGGGTGGTGACCGGCGTGGCCGACATCGTCGCGATCGCCGGATACGTCGACAAGCTCGCGCCCGGCACGCCGCTGTGGATCCCCGCCCTCATCACACCGGTCGTGCTGATCCTGCTGAACCTGCCCAGCGTCAAGGCGTTCGGCGAAGCGGAGTTCTGGTTCGCCATCATCAAGGTGGTGGCCATCCTCGCCCTCATCGCCACCGGCATCGTCATGATCGCCAGCCACTTCACCTCCCCCAACGGTGCCGTCGCCAGCCTGTCCAACCTGTGGAACGACGGCGGCATGTTCCCGCATGGCGTGTTCGGCTTTGTCCTCGGCTTCCAGATCGCCATCTTCGCCTTCGCCGGCATCGAACTCGTGGGCACGGCCGCAGCGGAAACGAAGGATCCCGAGAAGAACCTGCCGCGCGCCATCAACTCCATCCCCATCCGGGTCCTCTTGTTCTACGTTGGCGCCCTGGTGGTCATCATGGCCGTCAACCCGTGGCGCAGCATCGACCCGGCCAGCAGCCCGTTTATCGGCATGTTCACCCTCGCCGGGCTGGGCATCGCCGCGGTGGTCATCAACCTGGTGGTGCTGACCTCCGCCGCGTCGAGTGCCAACTCCGGCATCTACTCCACTTCCCGCATGGTCTACGGCCTAGCCCAGGACGGCAACGCCCCCCAGGCCTTCGGGAAGTTGAGCCCGCGCAAGGTCCCGCAGAATGCCCTGCTGTTCTCTTGCATCTTCCTGCTGGCTGGCCTGATCCTGCTTTACGCCGGCGACTCCGTGATCGGAGCCTTCACCATCGTCACGTCGGTGGCATCCGTGCTGACCATGTTCGTCTGGTCGATGATCCTCATCAGCTACATCGTGTTCCGCCGGCGCCGGCCCGCGCTGCACGCCGCATCGAAGTTCAAGATGCCGGGCTCTGGGTTCATGCCCTACGTCGTGCTCGCCTTCTTCGGCTTCATGCTGGTCGCGCTCGGCCAGGCCGACGACACCCGTCTGGCCCTGCTGATCACCCCGGCCTGGTTCCTGCTCCTGGGCGGTGCCTGGTACTTCAACCGCCGGACCCCGCTCCAGCAGGCCCGGATCGCGGAATGGAAGGCCGTCCGCAGCTCCGAAACAGTACCGACACGCTAGACACCAGTGCAGGCCAGGCGCTGCGCGGAGGCGCCGGAATACTCCGGCGCCTCCGCGCGCCGCTCCTCGATCACTTCCTTCATCCACGCGAGTCGCAGTAGGGTCCTCGCGGGGCCCGTGGACGGTATCGTCCCGGGCGCGGCGCCTTACCGGCGGACCATCACGCGCGGGGCGACCACCACTGCGGCCACGCCGATCACCGCCGTCATGGCAAACACGCCCCCGAAGGATGCCGCCGTCGTCGAAAATGCGGCGAAGATCAGGCCCGTGGTGGCGAGGGAAAGCGCCCCGCCCAGGGAATCGGAAATGGACATCGCTGAACTGTTGAAACCCTCGTTGTGCTTGCTGGACAGCGCCAGCGTCATCACGCTCAATCGCGCGTACATCACTCCCATGCCGCCGCCGGCGAACACCCAGGCGGCGATGGCGACGGCGGCGGGCCAGCCAAGGACAGTGGTTGCCAGGACCAGGGTGACGCCGAGAAGCACCAGGGCCGCGCCGATCCGGACTGCGCGGCGGTTATCCAGGCGTGCCCCGAGACGGCCCTGGATGGCTGAGCCGGTGGCCCATGCCACAGCGCCACCCGTGAGCGCCAGCCCTGCGGACGTCGGGGAGAATTCGTAGCGCTCCACCAGCAGATACGGCAGGTAGACCTCTGCGCCGAAGAACGCCGCCGAGGCCAGGCCACGGGTGAGGATGACACTGGGCAGGCCGCGGCGGGCGGCCAGCGTTCCCGGCGGCACCAGCGGCCGGACAGCAAGGAACGCCACCGCCACGGCCGCCACGGCCGCGACTCCGCCCGCCACCGGAAGCAGGGACGTCAAGTTCAGGGCGAGCACGGCGAGCGCCGCGAGGGCGGCCCAGGCCAGCCTGCCCAGGCCCGAGGCCCGGCGCGCGGGTGGAGGCGCCGGGGTGGAACTGTCCCGGGTTCCGCCGTCGGGCGCGCCGCGCAGCCCGCGCAGTGCAGGGACGATCATCAGCAGGGCAGGCACCACCAGGCCCACCACGCCCAGGAACACCCAGTGCCAGCTGAACAGCTGGGCGACCAGCCCGGCGGCAAAAGGGCCCACCATTGAGGGAATCACCCACGCCGCGGAAAACGCGGCAAAGATCTTCGGGTGCAGCACGGGAGGATACACCCGGGCGATCACCACGTACAGCGCCACGGTCAGGGCGCCGCCACCCAGGCCCTGGACCAGCCGCCCGGCGACCAAGGCAGGCATAGTCCCTGCCGTACCCGCGACCAGCAGGCCGAGCACGAACATGGCCACGGAAGCGTACAGCGGCCCCACCGGGCCGCGCCGGTCCGACCAGTTGCCCGCCGCCACCATACCGATGACGCCGGTGGCCAGCGGGCCGGCGAACGCCAGGGCGTAGAGAGCGGCCCCGTTCAGCTCCCGGCTCACCAGCGGCATGATGGTGGTCACCGCAAGCGATTCGAAGGCGGCCAGGAAGACCAAGGAACAGGCACCAAGCGTCACCAGCAGATAGTCGCGGTGGAAGATGCCGGCTGATTCCAGCGTCGGAGCGGGGGCGTTACGGGGCAAGGTGGTGGCCTGATCGGTAGACGGGAGCGGGACTGCAGGGGTGGGGCCGCAACCGCGGTTGCGCGGAATCGGGCAGCGCAGCCGGACGTTGGCTTAAGGGGAAGCATGCCACAGCGGTCCAGCAGGGGAGTACCTGAACTTCGGTCATCAGTGCAGGGGAGGTTCACCGCACAGGGCGGCAAGAAGCACGTCCACACCTATCTGGCGCAGCTGGCGGACAGCATCGACGTCGCCCTGAAGGGCCGCCCCCGGTCGCGGCAGTCACACCACCTCAGCCGCCGATGTAGCGGTTCCGCCCGGCGCGGTAGCCGAACACTGCGGCCAGCGAACCGACAACGAGGAAGAGCACCCCTGCCGCCGCGAAGGATCCGGTGGTCTGGTGCAATTGGCCCACCAACAGAGTGCCGGTGGAACCAATGCCATAGCCGACGCCCTGCATCATGCCGGACAGGTGCGCGGCCGTGTGTCCGTCCCGGGTACGCACCATGATCAGGGTCAGTGCTACGGCCGTCAGGCTGCCCTGGCCCAGGCCCAGCAGTCCCGTCCACAGCCAGATCAGCTGCAGCGGGCCGAAGATGCTCAGCGCGAAACCGGCGCCGGTCATCAGCGCCACCACGGTGTTGATTCCCCGCTGGTCCCGGAACCTGGTGGCGAGCGCCGGCGCGAACAAGGACCCCAGCATCTGCAGCACGATCGAGGCGGAGACAATCAGCCCGGCCGTGGCGCCGTCGACTCCGCGTTCGCGCAGGATGGGGGCCAGCCAGGCGAAGACACTGAAAGACATCATCGCCTGCAGCACCATGAAGATGGTCACCTGCCAGGCGACCGCCGAGCGCCACACATTGACGCCGCCGTGCGCGCTCTGGTGCCGTCCGTGGCGCTGCCTGATGGCCAGCGGCAGAAACAACAGCAACACGACACCGGCCGGCAGCGCCCAGAACTGCAGCGCCGTGGTCCACTGCCCCGTCGCGGTGAAGACCGGGTAGGTGAACCCGGCGCCCAGGGCCGCCGAAGCGCAGATCGCGGTGGTGTAGAGCCCGCCCATTAGGCCCAGCCGGTGCGGGAAGTCACGCTTCACCAGGCCGGGCAGCAGCACGTTGCATAGCGAAATGGCGGCACCGCAGGCCGCTGTTCCGGCCAGCAGCGCGGGAAGGTGCCCGGCACCCCCAATTTCCAGCGGCCGCAGCACCAGCCCGGCCGTGAGAACCGCCATGGCACCCAGCAGCACCCGTTCGGCCCCGAACCGGCGGGCCAGCACGGGAGCCAGCGGAGCGAACACGCCGAGCAGCGTCACCGGCACGGTGGTCAGGACCACGACCGCCCAGCCCGGCAGGCCGGCGTCGGCGGTCACCTCCGGCAGGACCGCGGAGAAACTGGAGAAGACCGTGCGAAGGTTCAGGCCGATCAGCACCAGGCATACAGCCAGGTACGCCAGGGCGCGGCGGCTGCCCACCCGGGTGGGCTCCGAGGCGGGAACGTCGTCGATTTCGGCGTCCACCAGCACGGCGCGGCGGTCACCGGCCCTGACGGGGGCAGGGCCCGGGGAGCTTTTCGGTGTGGTCACGAACCCCATTCTGGCAGGCTCCGCACCAGCGGCCGCGTCACACGCCCACCGCCGGGGCGGCCGCTCCCGGCCCGGCCGGACGCCGGAACTCCACTATTCTGGAAGGGATGAGTGAATTCCCAGAGTCCCCCGAAACACCGCAGCCCGCGCGGCCCGTAACGCCCGGAAGCCAGGCCTCCTTCGGCACATATGGCGGCCGGCCGGTCAGTTTTGTGCGCCGCGGAACCCGGCTGCAGGGCCGCCGGCAGGCAGCCTGGGAGGAGCACTCTGACCGGTGGGCCGTCGAAGTCCCCCGGCACATCGCCAACACCTCCGTGCACCCGGACTACATCTTCGACGCCGAAACCGAATTTGGGCGCCTGGCCCCGCTGATCGTGGAGATCGGTTCCGGGCTGGGCGACGCCGTCTGCCACGCGGCCGAGGAGAACCCGGATAAGGACTTCCTCGCCGTCGAGGTCTATACCCCCGGCTTGGCGAACACGTTGATCAAGATCAACAGCCGGGGCCTGAACAATGTCCGTGTTGTGGAAGCGAATGCTCCCGAAGTGCTGGCCACAATGCTGCCGCCCGCGTCCGTCACGGAGCTGTGGGTCTTCTTCCCGGACCCGTGGCACAAGTCCCGGCACCACAAGCGCCGACTGATCCAGCCGGCCTTCGCCGAGCTCGCTGCACGGGCGCTTAAGCCGGGCGGCCTCTGGCGGATCGCGACGGACTGGTCCAACTATGCCGTCCACGTCCGCGAGGTCCTTGCCGACTCCCCTGACTTTGAGAACCAGCACGACGGCGAGCGCAGCGGCGCGGAGAGCCCGCTCACCCAGGTGTGGGAATCCGGCGTCGAGTCGCTCGTGGGAGGCGCCCCCGTCAAGGAGGGCCGGGCCCCCGTGAGCACCGAGCACACCGGTCCCAACGAGGGCGTCGATGAGGCCGGCGGCTGGGCCCCGCGGTTCGACGGCCGGATCCTGACGAGTTTCGAGAACAAGGCGCATGAGGCGGGCCGGCTGATTTTCGACCTCAGCTACCGGCGCCGGTAAGGGCGCCGCCGGGGCCGCACGCCGCCACAGGGTACTGATCCGCGGCAGTGCTGTTCCCCGCGGGTTCCGCGTGGCACGATTACCGAAGATGCACCAACCGGGCGGAACTCACGTCCGGCGGAAATAGCGAGCCAGTTGAGGGACTGCCATCAAACGAGAACTGAAGGACGCCGCGGACGCGGCGGAAGACATCACCAATTCCCCGGCATTGGAGGTGCTGGCCCGTGCCGGTTTTGCCGTGAGCGGCGTCCTCCATCTGCTGATCGGGCTGGTTGCGATCCGGCTGGCCATGGGCGGGGAAGGCGAGGCTGACGTCAGCGGAGCCGTTGAACAGCTCGCCAGCCAGCCGGCGGGGCCGCTGCTGTTGTGGACCTGCTTCGCCGCCTGCGTCGCCCTGGCGATCTGGCAGACCAGCGATGCCATCTTTGACTTCGGCCACCTGCCGGCCAAGAAGAAGCTCGCGAACAAGCTCAAAGCAGCCCTCCAGGCCGTGGTCTATGCCGGCCTGGCCGTTACGCTGCTGTCCTTCGCCAGCGGCGCCGGCAAAGACCACACCTCCTCGACCAGCGATCTGTCCGTGTCCGTGATGAAGGCGCCCGGCGGTTTCGCTCTGCTGATCGCCGTCGGCGCGGGGATCGCCGTTGCCGGCATCATCTACGCCATCCGCGGTTTCCGGCAGTCGTTCGCCAAACACATCCGGCCTCCCGCCACGAAGGAGGCCCGGACGGCGGTGACCGTTCTCGGCGTCGTGGGCTACGCCGCGAAAGGAATCGCTTTGCTGCTGATGGGGATGTTGGTCATCATTGCCACCATCACGGCTCATCCCGAGGAGTCCACCGGGCTCGACGGCGGCCTGAAAGGCCTCCGCGACCAGCCGTTCGGCCTGTACATGCTGGCGGCCATCGGCGCCGGCCTCATTTGCTACGGCATCTTCATGATGGTGCGCGCCAAACTGGCCAAGATGTGATCTCCGGCTAACCCCGGGGCACAGCGACAACCGCCATGGTCTGTTGCTGCCCGTTCCGCATCTCCACACTGGCGATGTCCGCGAGCTGCAGGGGCGTGGCGCCGGTGATCCTGACCCGCCCGCTGGGTGTCGCGGTCCACGCGCAGGCGCGGTCCTCGCCGCCGTCGCTGGCCTTAACCCACAGCGACAAGGTTCCGTCCACCGGCAGGCTACGGCCCTCGACGGCGAGCTCGGTGCCCCAGGTCTTCTTGACCAAACCGACCGTGATTTGCAGCCCGTCGCCGGCCTGGACGGAGTAGCTGGCGTCCGGTTTGGGCGGCTGGTTGAACAACGGCGCAGCCAGGACGCCGAGCGCCAGGCATGCCGCTGCCGCCGCCGCGAGCGCCCCGGTCCACCGGCGTCGTGCCTTCCGGCGCCGCGCGGACAGTTGGTCGAGGAGCCGCGGCGGCACGGCGGTCCGCGCGGGACCGGGAGCCTCCGGTTCCCGCCCGGCCGCGGTGGCTACGGCAGCGGCGCCGAGGGCAAGGGCGTCTGGCACCGGGAGCGCATCCAGCAGCGCCGGAATGCTGGCGAGTTCGTCCAGTTCCTGCCGGCACGCTGCGCAGCCGCCCAAATGCCGCTCGAAGGCGGCAGCCTCGTCGGGTTCCAGCCCGCCGAGCAGGTAAGCGCCCAGCAGCTGGTGGAATTCCGTGGCGCTCACCGCTGCACCCCCATTTCATCGAGGATTCGCCGGAGCGCCCGCACGGCATAAAACGCACGGGACTTCACTGTTCCGCTCGGGATGTTCAAACTGACTGATGCCTCCTGGACGGTGTAGCGGCGGTAGTGGAGGGCCACCAGGACGTCCCGGTGTTCCGCGCTGAGCCGCAGCAGCGCCTCCTCCATCAGAACCCGGCTAAGGAGTTCGTCCACGCGTTCCTCGCCGCCAGCCGGATCGGCCAGGTCCCGGTCCGTCGCCTCGCGGGGCCGCCGCTGAGCCTTGCGGTAGTTGTCGATCATGATGTTGCGGGCCGTCCGGAACAGGTAGCTGCGCAGGCTTCCGGTGATGGTGGGCGCCTGCTGCCAGACCCGCAGCACGGTCTCCTGCACGATGTCATCGGCCAGTTGCGGATCCCGGCAGGCGCTCAGCACAAAGCGCCGAAGGGCCGGGCCGTGGTCGCGGTAAATCGCCGCCACCACGTCTTCGTCCAGTGGCATGTCCGCCCTCCCTGGCTTCATCATTCCCTGTGCCTGTGCCCCTAAGACGTCCGGACCGGCGGAACGGTTCACGCGCGGATTCCGGGGCGCAGTCCAGTGCCTGCTGTGAACCATTCTTCCCCCAGGGCCGTCGTATTCGGTAGCGCCGGCCCGCCAGGTGGCCGGTCCGAGTCAAGGAGCAGCAGATGAAAAAGCACCTCAGCATTGGCTTATCCGCTTTCGCGCTCGCAGCGATGCTCTCCGGTTGCGCCGGAACCGCGGGCACAGGGGGCACGGGTGGCGCTGCCGGTACCACGGCTCCGGCAGCCGCCTCCACGCCGCCCGGGTCCTCCGCGGCGGGTTCGGCGCCCGGGTCCACGCCGGCAGCGGCAGCCCCGGACCTCAAGGTTTCCGATTCCGCAGCCGGCAGGATCGTCGTCGACGGCCGGGGCATGAGTGTTTACTTCTATACAAAGGACGTCAAAGGCTCCGGCGCAAGTGCGTGCACGGGAGGCTGCGTGGCGGCATGGCCGGCAGTCCTCGCTGCGTCCGACACCCCGATGGTCGACGGCGTCACCGGTACCGTGGGCACCATCGCCACACTTGACGGGAAGAAGCAGCTGACCCTTAACGGACTGCCCGTGTACTACTACGCCAAGGATCTGGCTGCCGGTGACATCCTGGGCCAGGGCGTAGGCAGCGTCTGGCACCTCGCGACCCCGTCGGGTGACATGGCCACCGCCGCCGCCGGGTATTGACTGCCGGCGGGAGCGGAAGCCGGCGGGATATCCACATGGCCGCCGGCACAGTTCAGGGAGTGCCGCCACGCTCGCTAAGATGGGTCTGATGACCAACTGCTGAAAGTAGCGCGCACATGCCATCCCATCCGGACGAGAGTGCGGCACTGGCCATACAGACTCCCGCGATCAACGACCGCTCCCTCGCGGCCGGACTCGCCTACGCCATGGGGAGCCGCGTTTCCGGTATCTCCTTCGACGCTGCCACCGGGCTGATGCTCGGCAAGGTGCGCGGCGGGTCCGATGCCCCGTACTCGACGACAGCGAAACTGGTCCGGAAAGCGGGCGGCTGGAGCTGCACCGTGGGCGTGTGCAGCTGCCCGGTCCGCAAGGACTGCAAACACGTGGCCGCACTGCTGTTTGCCGCCGAGGACAATCCCGCGATCCGCGTCCAGTTGCTGGCTCCCGCCGACGTCAGCCGGCTGTCGCGGCAGGCCCCGGTCCTGGAGGTGCCGGACTGGGAACAGGCGCTCAGCCCCCTGATCGCCCAGCCGGGAATCACGCAGTCCACCAACGGGATCCCGCTGGCCCTCCAGTTTGAGCTCGAAGAGCCCGCCCCGCACTTCTCTTATACCGGGCGCCGGGACCCGCTGCGCAGTGTCCGGCAGCTGAAGGCCCGTCCCGTGATCATGGGAGCCAAGGGCAAGTGGATCCGCGGCGACGTCTCCTGGAACACCCTGAGCTACCTCAGCTACCGGCGTGAATGCAACGAATCCCACGTCGAGTGGATGCAGGAATTCCTCGCCGCGCACACCGCCCAGGCCAACCGCCAGCATGCCGGGACCGGCCTGTGGCTGGGCCTGAACACCTACGCCGGCAAGAACCTGTGGAGTCTGCTTGCCCAGGCCCGGAAGATCGGCGTCGCCCTCGTCCACAGCCGGGGCACGGAGCCCGTGCGGCTAGTGGAGCAGCCGGCCGCCGTCGGGCTCAACCTGGCCCGGTTCGGTGCTGCGCCGGTCCCGGCAGGCGGGGCCGACGCCGCCGTACCCGCTGCGTCCGGCGGGAACGACGCCGGGCTGTCGCTGGCCCCCGTGATCACCGTGGAAGGCAAGGTGGTCGACCCGGCATCGGTCGGGACCATCGGACGCCCAGCCCACGGTATCTTCCTGACTTCCGGGCCCGACGCGCTGCCCGGGGCAGGACCGGCGGATACCGTCATCACGCTCGCGCCGCTGGAAGCGGGACTCAGCGAGGAACTGCTCACGTTCGTCACCGCCGGAACCACCCTGCACATCCCGTCCCGGGATGAGAGCCGCTTCCTGACCGGCTTCTACCCCAAGCTCAAGCAGAGCACCCGGGTCACCGCCTCCGACGAGTCCGTGGAGCTGCCCCAGCTCGCCGTTCCCACGTTGTCGCTGCTGGCCAATTACGGCGCGGACCACCGGGTCCGGCTGCACTGGGAATGGCATTACAAGTCCGGCACGCTCGTCACGTCCCAGCCGCTCTGGCGCCATCCCGGCGACCACGGCTACCGGGACGACCCCGCCGAGGCCCGCATCCTGGAAGCTCTCGGGCAACCGTGGGACGTGGTCCCGGCCCTCGGCGAGTCAGCTACGGGCGGCTGGGGAACACCGCGGCTCGCGGCCTCCGCGGCGCTCAGCGGCCTGGACACCCTCGCATTCACCGAGGAGTTGCTCCCCCGGCTTCGGGAGGTCCCCGGCGTCAGCGTGGACACGGCCGGCGAGATCGCCGACTACCGGGAAGCGGAAGAGGCCCCGGTGGTGTCCATCTCCACCAAGGCCACCGAGCAGCGGGACTGGTTTGACCTCGGCATCCAGATTTCCCTTGAGGGCCAGCCGGTGTCCTTTGCGGCGGTCTTCTCCGCCCTGGCGTCCGGCCAGACCAAGATGCTGCTTCCCAGCGGTGCCTACTTCTCCCTGGATCTTCCCGAGCTGCACCAGCTGCGGGCCCTGATCGAGGAGGCCCGGGAACTGCAGGACAACAAGGACGCGCCGCTGCAGATCAGTCGTTTCCAGGCCGGGCTCTGGGACGAGCTCGCGCAACTGGGCCTCGTGGACGAGCAGGCCGCGGCCTGGCGCGAGGCCGTCGGCGGGCTGCTGGAAGGCGGAGTGAAGGGTCTGCCGTTGCCGGCGAGCCTCAACGCGGAGCTGCGCCCGTACCAGCTGGAAGGCTTCAACTGGCTGAGCTTCCTGTACCGGCACGGACTGGGCGGGGTGCTCGCCGATGACATGGGCTTGGGCAAGACCGTGCAGGCGCTGGCCCTGATCTGCGCTGCCAAGGACGCGGCAGCTGTGCCCGCTGCAGTGTCCGACGGCGGTGGTGCCGCTGTTGCTTCCCCCGGCTCAGCGCCCTTCCTGGTGGTGGCACCCACCAGCGTGGTGGGCAACTGGGAGGCCGAGGCCGCGCGGTTCGCTCCCGGCCTCACGGTGCGCGCCGTCAGCGAGACCTTCGCGAAGAGCGGTTCAAACCCTGGCGAGGCGATGGCCGGCGCGGATATCATCATCACTTCCTACGCCTTGTTCCGGATCGACTTCGAGGCCTACGCTTCCAAAGAATGGGCCGGGCTGGTCCTGGACGAGGCCCAGTTCGTCAAGAACCACCAGTCCAAGGCGTACCAGTGCGCCCGGAAGCTCCCGGCCGTCTTTAAACTGGTGATCACCGGCACCCCGCTGGAGAACAACCTCATGGAGTTCTGGGCGCTCACCTCGATTGTGGCGCCCGGCCTTTTCTCCAGCCCGAAGCGGTTCGCCGAGTACTACCAGAAACCGGTCGAGAAGAACGGTGACAAGGCGCAGCTGGACAAGCTCCGGCGTCGGGTCCGGCCGCTGATGATGCGGCGGACCAAGGAACAGGTCATCCATGACCTGCCGCCGAAGCAGGAGCAGATCCTTGAAGTCGTGCTGAATCCGCGGCACCAGAAGGTCTACCAGACGCACCTGCAGCGCGAACGCCAGAAGATCCTCGGACTGATCGATGACGTCAACAAGAACCGCTTCACCATTTTCCAGTCCCTGACGCTGCTGCGGCAGCTCAGCCTGGATCCCTCGCTGATCGACCCCTCGCTCTCCGGAGTGCGGTCCAGCAAGCTCGACGTGCTTTTCGAGCAGTTGGAGGACCTGGTGGCCGAAGGGCACCGGGCCCTGATCTTCAGCCAGTTCACCGGATTCCTGGGCAAAGTCCGTGAGCGTCTTGTCGAGGAGAACATCGAGTTCTGCTACCTCGACGGCAGCACCCGCAACCGCACCGACGTCGTCAATGAGTTCAAAAACGGGGCTGCGCCGGTGTTCCTGATCAGCCTGAAGGCCGGCGGTTTCGGTTTGAACCTGACGGAGGCGGATTATGTGTTCCTGCTGGACCCGTGGTGGAACCCCGCCTCGGAGGCCCAGGCCGTAGACCGCACGCACCGGATCGGACAGGCCCGGAACGTCATGGTGTACCGGCTGGTCGCCAAAGACACCATTGAGGAGAAGGTCATGGCGCTCAAGGCCCGGAAATCCCGACTCTTCGCCGACGTCATGGAAGGCGATGCGCTCACGGGCGGTGCGCTCACAGCCGAGGACCTGGCCGGGCTGTTCACCGACTGAGTCCCCAGCTGGCACGGTGGACCGCTGGCGCCCGGCCGGGAGGGTGCTGTAAACCGATCTCATGTTCTTCCGTCAACTTGAGTACGTCGTCGCCTTGGCCCGCGAACAGCACTTCGTCCGCGCGGCCCAGTCCTGTTCGGTCTCCCAGCCGGCGCTGTCGGAGGGGATCCGGAAGCTGGAAGCGGAGCTGGACGTTTCCATAATCCGTCGGGGCAACAAGTTTGAAGGGCTCACAGCCGAAGGCCTGGAGATTGTGGTCTGGGCCCGAAGGATCCTCGCGGACCGTGACGGGCTGAAAGAGGAGATCGGTGCGATGCGCGCCGGGCTCAGCGGCCGGCTGCGCTTCGGCTCCGTTCCCACGGCCTCGATCGCGGTCTCCCTGCTGACAGCCCCATTTTGCGCGATGCACCCCCTGGCGCGGGTGCAGGCAGTGTCTGACCTGAGATCCGAGGATGTTCTTCGCAAGCTGCAGAATTACGAGATCGATGCCGGCATCACTTACGTCCAGGACCCCCTCCCGGACGAGTTTCAGGTAGCCCAGCTGTATCTGGAGAAGTACGTCCTGCTGACGGCCGGGGGCGCGGGAGCCGGAACCCCGCCGGCAACCTGGGCGGCCGCTGCCGCCCTCCCGCTCTGCCTGTTGGATCCGGCGATGCAGGGCAGGCGACGCCTCGATGACGTGTTCGCCGAAGTGGGCGTGATGCCTTCACCCAGGGTGGAAACGGACTCGGTGTCCTCACTCTTCGCGCTGGTAAGGACGGGGCCGTGGGCAACCGTCCTGCCGTCCGCCTGGCTTCACGTCTTCGGAGTCCCCGCAGGGATGACCGCAGCGCCCCTGACGGAACCGGAGCGCGCCATACCCGTTGGGCTTGTCACCCTGGCGCGGGAGCCGGGCTCCGTCATGGCCCGCGCCCTAACCGCCATTAGCTGGGAGACGGATCTCACGTTCCTCGAGCATCTCCCCCGCGAGCAGGCACCATAGCCGCTGCCTATCGGGCAATCACTGCTCCTTCTTTGATACCTACGAGGCTGGGGGCGGAAAGTGGATCTCAGAAGGCCTGCATCCCGGCCTGCCAACGCATTCCTAGCATCGGAGATCCCATGATCACCCAGGACCGAATTCGCACCAGCGCAGGGACCCATTCCGCCACCGGCTCGCCTGCTGGAACTCCCCTGGCGGGCCGCTCCGCCCGCGGCCGGTACACCGACATTGATACGCTCATCCGGCGCGATGCCGGGCGGACGGTCCGTCCGGGCAGCTACACCGGAGTGGACACCCTGGCCGGTCCAGCGTCCGGAAGCGTCCGTCCGGGCAGCTACACCGGAGTGGATATCCTGAGCAGTGCCGCCAGCGTCGGGCGTCCCGGAAGCTACACGGACACGACCCGCAGCGCACGCTAAAACGCCAGTACCGCCCCGGCCTTACTTCGATAGGGCCCGGAGGCCGCCGCTCGTTCCCAGTTACCGCGTCCCCGGACTTAGCCTTGATCCACCGATGATCCTTGGATCGGGTCCGGCGTTTTAAACACGAAATGCCCCGTTCTGGGGGAAAATATGGCTTACCACGGTCACATT